>NZ_VHLB01000025.1:0-94088 GCF_006547365.1 Myxococcus sp. AB056
TCCCCGAGCCCCCCATGAAGGCACTCTTCTCCACCCTGACGGCCCTGTCCGTGCTGCTGGCCGCCCCTGGCGCGCTCGCGCAGGACCCGGCGTCTTGCAGCCTGCAGTCCACCTCTCGCCTGGACGCGCTGCTCAACCCCGCGCGCGGCAGCGACGAGCGCTTCTTCACCAGCCCCAGCGGCCCGCCCAACATCCTGCTCATCCTGGATACGTCGGGCTCCATGGCGTACTGGCCCATCGCCTGGAGCAACAACGACTACCAGAGCTATTCCAAAAACAGCTCCGGCACCTTCCCCGGCTGCCGTCAGGCCAACATCGACGAGCTGAACTACGACGCCAACGTCGAGTACCCGCGGATGTGGCTGTCGCTGACCAACCAGGACTCGCCCTGGTTCGTGCCCACCAACTACTACCGCTTCGATGGCAACGGCAGCACCACGCAGTCCAGCTTCGGGATGACCCGCAACCCGGTGAAATTCAACGAGCCGCCGCCCAACACGGTCATCAGTGGCACCGCGGCAGAGGCGTGCGCCCAGGTGGTGGACTCCGGCAACAACACCACCCAGGCCGCCGCGCGCGCCGCGTGCGCGCAGTGCCTCGCGACGAAGGGCTACTTCCAATACACGCAAGAGAAGCGCGTGGCTTCCGGCAACTTCCTCAACTTCTATTCGCCGCGCGGCCACTCCGCCGTCAACGTCATCAGCCAGGTGCTCAAGGACTCGGAGCGCACGCGCTTCGGCGTGGTGACGTTCTCCGCGAGCAGCGAAGCCACCGACACGGCGAAGTGGAGCGGCCAGGACGTGGTGCGCTTCGAGCGCTTCGGTCCCAGCTGCGGCGACTCGCTCAGCGGCGCGAAGCGTGAAGATCACCGCAACAACCTGCTCATCAAGATGCGGAACGGGCTGCGCTTCAACACGGGCACGCCCCTGACACAGGCCATGTGGGGGGCCAGCACCTACTTCCGCTCCGCCGGCAGCGACCCGTTCCCCGGCTGGTTCGGCAGCGGATACCTGCTCGACTCGGGCTTCAACGACGAGGCTGCGCCCGGACGAGCCGCCACCTGCTTCACCTGCGGCTTCAACGCCATGATTCTGCTCACGGACGGGGAGCCCAACGAGCCCGGCGGTGACTCCGCCCAGGTCCCGGCCAAGGTGCGCAACCTGGAAGTCCCCTGCACCAACTGCGCCGCGGCCGGCCAGGGCAGCAACAGCGGCGGCTCCAGCAGCCACATCCACCGCATCGCCAAGTGGATGTGGACGAACGACCTGCGGCCGGAACTGGATGGGACGCAGCAGGTGGCCACCTACACCGTGGGCTTCGCGCTGACGAACACGCAGGCCATCAACCTGCTGCGCGTCACCGCGGACGCGGGCGGCGGGCGCTTCTACGCGGCCACCAACTCCAGCCAGCTGAAGACGGCGCTCCAGGCCATCGTCGACGACGTGCAGAACCGGAACATCGCGTTCGCCGCCGCGGCCATCTCCTCGTTCCAGACGGGCAGCTCCACGCTCAGCGCGCTGATGCCGCGCATGTCGCCCGCCTCCGGTGACAGCGCCTGGCGCGGCGACTTGTGGCGCTTCAACCAGTTCAACGAGTTCGTGGAAGGTGTCGACAAGAACGGCGACGGCGACATGGACGACATCTTCGTCGTGGACCGGGACGGGGACATCGTCGTCGAGGACACATCCGGCAACTTCATCAAGGACGGAGGCAGCACCCCGGCCAACCAGTTCTGGGAGGCGCGCCGCGCGCTGCTGGCCCGGGCGCTGAACAGCCGGAAGATCTACACGGTGACGGACAGCAACCAGGACGGGCGCATCACCGCCGCGGACAACACGGCGACGCCCATCGAGTTCACCGTGGAGAACCGCGAGGTGCTGAAGAGCTACTTCGGCATCCTCGGCACCCCGGTCTGCCCGAAGGTGCTGTCGCTCAGCCCCCTGGAGATCGACCCGGGCACGTTGATGACGGGCCTCCGGCTGACGCCCCAGCAGGCCGCCGCGGCCATGAGCGTCGCGGTACCCGGCTTCGGCAACCTGACGCAGGCGCAGACCTGGGTGAACGACATCTGCGTGCGCACGCTCATCCAATACGTGCGCGGCCAGGACCTGGCGGACGAGGACGGCAACGGCAACCGCACCGAGGTGCGCCGCTCCGTGCTGGGCGACATCTTCCACTCCGCGCCGGTGCTGGTGGACCCGCCCATGGACAAGTTCCTGTGCAACCTGGGCATGAGCAACCAGTGCACGCGCACCCTCTACAGCCAGCAACTGGGCGTGTCGCCCACACCGCTCGCCACGGAGAGCATCAGCCGCTGCGGCAACACCGTGGAGGTGGACGCGTATGACGCGTACCTGCACCGCTACCGCCGCCGCGACAAGCTGGTGCTGGTGGGCGCCAACGACGGCATGCTGCACGCCTTCCGCGACAGCACCGCGAGCAACGACAACTGCGAGGGCGGCCTGCCCATGATTGAGTACTCGCCCAGCAACGGCGAGGAGGAGTGGGCCTTCATCCCGCCCGACCTGCTGTCGCGCCTGCACGAGATGGCGGGCGGCCACCAGTACTACGTGGACGGCGACATCATGGTGCGCGACGTGTGGGCGGACGGCTCGGACGGCTCGCAGCCGGACGGCATCAAGCAGTCCACCGAGTACCACACGATGGCGGTGATTTCGGAGGGACGCGGCGGCGTGCACTACCTGGCGCTGGAGCTGCGCGCGGACTCGGGCACCGGCCGCTTCGGCGCGCCCCGGATGCAGTGGATGTACCCGCAGCCGGACTCCCCGGAGGCCGCCCTCTTCGGCAAGACGCTCTTCTCGCTCAGCCCCAAGCCGCCGCCCATTGGCCCCGTGCTGGTGGAGGCGGGCACCTCGGCCGGTCCCGTGTCCCGCTACAACGTGGAGACCCAGGAGCGGTGGATGGTGGCCCTGTCGGGCGGCTGGTCCCCCGGCCAGGAGAAGGGCCGCGGCATCTACATGGTGGACGCGTGGTCCCCCGAGGTGAATGGCCGCACCGACAACCTGTGGTGGAAGTTCGAATACGACCCGAACGCCACCGGCGAACAGCACGGGCCCGCGCGGCACCTCACGCACAGCGTGGCGGCGCCCGTGGCGCTGGTGGACTACGGCGTGGCGGGCAACGTGCAACAGGACGGCTTCTTCGACACGGCCGTCTTCGGTGACATGCGCGGCCAGCTGTGGGTGGCGCGCATGTCCGTGCCCGGTGCGCTGGACCCGAGCACCCGGCTCATCCGCAACTGGAGCGCCGCGCGCGCCTTCCAGATGGACCGGGACGCAGTGGGTCCGTCGGGCGGCCAGGGCGACAGCCTCACGCGCACGTGGCCCTTCTATTACGTGCCCTCCATTGGCATCCAGCCGGGCACGGGCGCCATGCGCGCGCTCGTCGGCACGGGTGACCGCTACGCGCTGCTGGATGACCAGGCCGGCATCTGCCGCTTCGACAACCCGCAGGCCTGCGCGCGCTACGGGTGCGGCAACGTGGAGGTGGACTACCGCGTGGACCGCATCGGCGAGAACGTCACCCAGTCGCGGCACCAGTGGACGCAGCGGGGACTGGCACAGTCCACGCTGACGCGTGGGACGGCCTCGCAGCCCGCCTGTGGCGACCCGGGCCAGACGGTGGTGTCGGCCCGGTTCACCCGGCACGAGGCCCGCTCCTGCCCGGGAGCGCCCCAGGACTACACCTCCATGAGCCCCGCGCGCGTGGAGTGCGGCAAGGACGCCGACGGCCACTTCCGCTGCCTCGACGTGAGCAACGTGGCGCCCAACTTCGCGGACCTGGAGCTGACCCGCACCGTCAACGCCATTGGGAAGAATCGCTTCTACGGCGTGCGCGTATACGGCGTGGCCGGGCAGACGTTCGCCGAGGATGCCACCGCTGTTTCCGCGGAGGGCCCCATGACGGCGAGCCAGTTCGACGCGAAACGCCTGAGCGACCGCACCAGCGACAACGACACCAGCGGTGACCTGGTGGACGTGACGAACATCACCTGCGACGCGTCCGGGGCCTGCTCCGCGACGGGCGCCACGCCCGAAGGCAATGGGTGGATGCTGGAGTACACGGACAACCACACCCACAAGACGGCGGGCGGCGCGGCCACGGTGGCCAGCTGCACGCTGTGGAACGTCATCTACCCGTCGCAGGACGGCGAGGTGTGCAGCAGCACCGCCGCCCGGGCCCGCTTCTACCAGGCGGACTTCCTCAGCGGTCTGCCCAACTGCGCCGCGTCCTTCGAGAACGCGCGCTACCAGGAGCGCGCGGTGCTGTCACCGCCGCCCGAGCCCGCCACCGCGGTGATGATTTCGCCCACGGGCAGCGTGAAATACAGCGCCGTCATGCAGGAGCCCGGACAGCGCCAGGCCACCTCGGTGGACGTGTCGGAGAACAGCGAGGTGCTCCAGAACGTGTACGAGCTGCCCCTCACCCAGGAACAGCACGCCTGCCGCCACGAGAACGCGGCCAGCTGCCAGCCGTGACGGCGTGAAGGCCCGCCCTCCCCGCTCGCCTGGGGAGGGCGTCTGGCGTTAGAAGACGGGCATGCCCGCACTCGAAGACGCCATCGCGCTCGCGGTGGCCGCGCATCACGGCCAGCGAGACAAGGCCGGCCAGACGTACATCCTCCACCCGCTGCGGGTGATGATGCGGCTGGACACGGATGAAGAGCGCACCGTGGCCATCCTCCACGACGTGGTGGAGGACACGCCCTACACGCTCGAGCGACTGCGCGAGCTGGGCTACCCGGAAAACGTCCTGGGCGCGCTGGACGCCCTCACCCGCCGCCAGGACGAAACATACGAGGCCTTCATCGAACGGCTGCGCCCGCTGGCGCTCGCCCGCCGCGTGAAGCTGGCGGACCTGGAAGACAACATGGACGTGCGGCGGCTGGCCGCGGTGACGCCCAAGGACGCCGAGCGCCTGGCCCGCTACCGCGCCGCCTGGGCCCGCCTGCGCGAACCCTAGAAGACACGACGGCCCGGAGCGCCACGGGGGCGACTCCGGGCCGTAGTGCTACCAGCGCCCGCCGAGGAAAGCAGGGCGCCGGTTCCTTCCTCTCCGCGCTAGCCCTTGGCGAGCTGGCGGAGCACGTACTGCAAGATGCCGCCGTGACGGTAGTAGTCGAGCTCGTTCGGCGTGTCGATGCGGCACACCACCGTGAACTCCTTGGTGCCGCTCTCGCCCGTGGCCTTCACGGTGAGCTTCTTCTGCGGCGCCAGGTCCTGCGCCACGCCGGTGATGTCGAACTTCTCGTGGCCGGTGAGGCCCAGCGACTGCGCGTCCTGGCCCGCCTCGAACTGGAGCGGCAGCACGCCCATGCCCACCAGGTTGGAGCGGTGGATGCGCTCGAAGCTCTTGGCGATGACGGCCTTCACGCCCAGCAGCATGGTGCCCTTGGCCGCCCAGTCACGGCTGGAGCCGGTGCCGTACTCCGCACCCGCCAGCACCACCAGCGGCGTGCCCTCCGCCTGGTACTTCATGGACGCGTCGTAGATGCTCATCCGCTCGCGCGTGGGGATGTGGACGGTGACGCCGCCCTCCACGCCCGGGACCAGCAGGTTCTTCAGGCGGATGTTGGCGAAGGTGCCGCGCACCATCACCTCGTGGTTGCCGCGGCGCGCGCCGTAGGAGTTGAAGTCCTTGGGCTCCACGCCGTTGGCCATGAGGTACTTGGCCGCCGGGCTCGTCTTGGCGATGTTGCCCGCGGGGGAGATGTGGTCCGTGGTGACGGAGTCACCCAGCAGCGCCATCACGTGCGCGCCATGGATGTCCTGCGTCGCCTTGGGCTCCTTCGGCAGGTTGTCGAAGAAGGGCGGCTTGCGCACGTAGGTGGACGCGTCGTCCCACTGGAACGTGGAGCCCTTGCCCACCGGCAGCTGCTGCCAGAGCGCGTCGCCGTCCATGGCGTTGGCGTACTGGCTGCGGAACTGCTCCGGCTTCACGGAGGTGCGGATGACCTCCTGAATCTCCTCGTTGGTGGGCCAGATGTCCTTGAGGAACACGGGACGCCCGTTGGGGTCGTTGCCCAGCGGCTCGTTGTCCAGGTCCATGCCCACTTCACCCGCCAGCGCGTAGGCCACCACCAACGGCGGGCTGGCCAGGTAGTTCATGCGCACGTGCGGGTTGATGCGGCCTTCGAAGTTGCGGTTGCCGGACAGCACCGCGGCGACAACCAAGTCACCCTCGGTGACGGCGTTGGCCACGGGCTCCGTCAGCGGACCGGAGTTGCCGATGCACGTCGTGCAGCCGTAGCCCACGATGTGGAAGCCCACGGCCTCCAGGTACGGCAGCAGGCCGGCGTCGCGCAGGTACTCGCTGACGACGCGGCTGCCCGGGGCCAGGGACGTCTTCACCCACGGCTTCGGGTTGAGGCCGCGCTCCACGGCCTTCTTGGCCAGGATGCCCGCGCCCACCAGAACCGCCGGGTTGGAGGTGTTGGTGCAGGACGTAATCGACGCAATCACCACCGCGCCGTGGCCCATCTGGTAGCTCTGGCGGCCGTTCTTCACCGTGACAGTCTGCGCCAGACGCTCGGGAGGCACCGCGGCGGCGGCCTTGCCCTTGCCACCCTCCTCGTCCTCGCCCTTGCTCTTGCCGGCCGACAGCATCTCCACCAGCGACTTCTCGTAGCCGGACTTCATGTCCTTGAGGGGCACGCGGTCCTGCGGGCGCTTGGGGCCGGCGAGGCTGGGCACCACGGTGGACAGGTCCAGCTCCAGCGTGTCACTGAAGATGGGGTCCTCGGCGTCGTCACGCCGCCACAGGCCCTGCTCCTTGGCGTAGGCCTCGGTGAGGGCCACCAGGTCGTCCGGACGGCCGGTGAAGCGCAGGTAGTTGAGGCTCTCCTCGTCCACCGGGAAGAAGCCGATGGTGGCACCGTACTCGGGCGCCATGTTCGCGATGGTGGCTCGGTCCGGCAGGGACAGGTTCTTCAGGCCGCTGCCGTAGAACTCCACGAACTTGCCCACCACGCCCTTCTTGCGAAGCATCTGCGTGACGGTGAGCACCAGGTCCGTGGCGGTGGCGCCCGCGGGCAGCTTGCCGGAGAGCTTGAAGCCCACCACCTGCGGAATCAGCATCGTAATCGGCTGGCCCAGCAGCGCGGCCTCGGCCTCGATGCCGCCCACGCCCCAGCCCACCACGCCCAGGCCGTTGATCATCGTGGTGTGGCTGTCGGTGCCCACCAGCGTGTCCGGGTACACGGTGCTGCCCTGGCGGAACGTCACGTGCGCCAGGAACTCCAGGTTGACCTGGTGGCAGATGCCGATGTCCGGCGGAACCACGCCAAAGCCCTTGAACGCGCTCTGGCCCCAGCGGAGGAACGCGTACCGCTCACGGTTGCGCTCGAACTCCAGCTCGGCGTTCTCCTTGAACGCGGCGGACGTCGCGAAGGAGTCAATCTGCACCGAGTGGTCGATGACCAGGTCGGCCGGGTTGCGCGGGTTGATCTTGTCCGGGTTGCCGCCCATGGAGGCCAGCGCCTCACGCATGGCCGCCAGGTCCACCACCGCGGGCACGCCCGTGAAGTCCTGGAGAAGCACGCGGGCGGGGTGGAAGGAGATTTCCACGTCCGGGGTGGCCTTGGGGTCCCACGCCAGCATCTTCTCCACGTGCTCGCGCTTCACCACACGACCGTCCTCGTGGCGCAGCAGGTTCTCCAGCAGGACCTTCAGCGAGAACGGCAGGCGGTTCACCGCCGGGTGGGTTTTCGCCAGCTTGCCCAGGCTGAAGAGGTCATAGGTGGCAGAGCCCACCTTGAGCTGGGACTTCGTGCCGAAACTGTCGGTCATGTGTGTTGCCGTCCTTCCTTGCGCGGGATGCGGGAACTTCTAGGCCCCCCGTTGACGCGTTGCAAAGGGTTCCTGCGAGCGCATTGAGGGCCGGACGCTTCGAGCCGCGGATGTGCAGCCCCGCTCATCGGAACCATGCGGCCCGCTGAGGGGCGGACAGGTGTGGCTCAAATGATTTTGCGAAGCAGAGACAGGGCCCGCTCCAGCAGCTTCTGCCACAGGGGCCGGCGACGGAACTCCGCCAGCGTCACCTCGCGGCAGTCCCCGCAGTCACCGCGGAAGGAGTCCTCCAGTTGCTGTCCCAAGCGACGGTCGGCAAAGACTGCGTTCACCTCATGATTGAAGGCCAGGCTGAGGCGCTCCAGGTTGAAAGAGCCGATGGTGCCCCACACCCCGTCCACCACGGCCGTCTTGGCGTGCAGCACGCCGCGCTGCCACTCGAAGATGCGGACGCCCGCGCTCAGCAGCCGCTCGTAGAAGGCCCGGGCCATGAACTCCAGGATGGGGTGGTCACTGCGAGCGTTGAGCAGCAGATGGACCTCCACCCCGCGCCGGGCCGCCTCGCGCAGCGCCATCACCATGCGCCGATCTGGAATGAAGTAGGCGGCGGCCACCAGCACGCTGCGCCGGGCCCGGCGGATGGCGTGCAGGTAGGCCCGGTGGATGCTTCGCCGACTGGACAACACCGCCAGCCCTACCGTGCCGCGCCGGGGCGGTGGGTTGCGCAGGCGCTCCAGCCGCCGGGTCAGCCGGTGGAAGCGGCCCTGGAACATCATCCGCCACGTGGCGGAGAAACACCGCTCCAGCTCGTGGACGGCCGGCCCTTCGATGCGCAGCACGTCATCCCGCCACGCCGCGCCAATCTCCGCGGGCGCCCAATGGGCGGAGATGTTCACCCCACCGGTGAAGGCCACCTCGCCGTCCACCACCAGGATTTTGCGGTGGTCCCTCCGCAGCAGGTGCCGCAGCCCGCGTGACAGGCTGAAGGGCTTGAAGGCGCGGATGTCCACGCCCCGCGCGCGCAGCCCGGCGAAGAAGCTCCGGCGGCTCGTCCAGGAGCCCACCGCGTCGTACAACACCTTCACGTGCACACCGCGCTCGGCCGCCTCCGCCAGCGCCTCGCCGAACAGCTCGCCGACGGCGTCGGAGACGAACATGTACGTCTCCATGCGGACATAACGGCGCGCCCCGCGGATGGCCTCCAGCATCGCCGGGTAGGCCTCCACGCCGTCGCGTAGCAGCTGGCATGCGTTGCCCTGCACCACCCCGTGGCGGCGCGGCAGGTAGTAGCGCGACAGGAGCGGCCCGGAGACGTTGGGGCTCCACACCGGCCCATGCTCCGGCACGGGCCCTGGGGGCGTGGGCGCACGCCGCGGCGCGCCCGTGTCCACGTCCCCCGACTGCTCGGTCAACGCCTCCTGGTCACGCATGGCCTCCCATACGGTGCGGATGCCCGCGCGCCCCGGCAACCCGAGCCGCATCGCAGCCTGCCTTCCAGTGCCAGCCGGTGTCCGGAAGCCGACGGGACAACCCCGCGACTTCACGGACACCGGAAAGCCGTGGCGCGGCCTAGAGGCCGTACTCCGCGCGCTTGGCGTCCGCGCGGGTGGCGCACGGCTGGTCGAACTCCGGGAAGTACTCCTTCACGTGGTCCAGGGTGGCGGAGGCGCTCTTGTAGTTGCCCTGGTTGTAGTAGCCCTCCACCTCAAGCAGCAGCTTGGAGCAGGTGCGGTCCAGCTCCTGCTGCGCCGCCTTCATGCGCTCCTGGGCGTCGTAGTAGAGGTCGGGCTTCGGCTCCGGGTGGGCCTCCAGCATCAGCCACGACACGCGGAAGGACTTCCAGGCCTCGTAGCGGTTGCGAGCGCCGATGTCCGGCGTCTGGAAGTGCTTCAAGCCACGCTTGTGGTACTCGGTGGCCTCGCGCACCAGCTCCTCCGGCAGCAGGTCCGGCAGCAGCGCGCGCTCCACCCAGATATTCCAGATGACCCACGGGTCTTCGCCCGGCGGATTCTTCACGTTGTCGAAGATGATGCGGTTGGGCTCGCCCTTCTTCAGGTGCTGCGCCGGAATCATCAGTTCGATGGAGCGGTCCTGGCTGGCCAGCGTGTCGGGCGGCACCTTGCCCACGTCCACGCCGTTGACGCTCACCACGACCTCGTCCTTGGAGATGCCCTGGGCCTGGTAGTGGAGGATGACCACCGCGCGCGTGGCGGCGGTGTACTCCCACTCGAAGACCTTCATGTCCGGGCGCTCCCACGTCACACCCGGCCCCAGGCCGAACGAGTCGCGGATGGGCGCGCCGGTCAACATCGAGGGCTCCTCGCCCACCGGCTGACCATCCTCGCCGCTCAGCACCAGCCAGTAGAGGACGCCGAACAGCGCGAGCACCATGGCCACGCCGCCACCGATGATGCCGGTGCGCACGCCCTGGCTGGCGTCCGCCCAGAAGAGCTTCGCGCTGGACACCACGCCGGGGGACTCACGCCGGATGCGCGCGCGCTCCGCCGCGGACAGGCCACCACCGCCCGACGCGGACGGCGACGGACGGGCCCGGGCCGGCGGGGGCGAACTGGACGGCCGCTTCGCGGGCGGTGCCGCTGGCGCCGAGCGCTCCATGGCCGCCTGCCGTGAGCCGCTCTGCCCCTGGGACACGGGGCGCAGGGCCTGCAGGTTGGAGCGGGTGGCGCCCTCGCGGATTTCGTTCAGCGCCTCCTGGTCCGCACCTTCCGGGGCCAGCGCGACGCCCTTGTTGCGCTGCCGCTTCAGGGAATCCAGGGAGACGATGCGCGTGCTGCCATCGCCGTCCTGGGCGCCGGCGGGGAGCTCTTCTTCACCCGTGGCCGGCTCGTCCGTCAGCATGGCGAAGATGAACGTCACCGGCCCCAGGGTCAGCTTGTCGCCGTCCTCAAGCACCTGCGTCTTCACCGGACTGCCGTTGACGAGCGACCCGTTGGCGCTGCCCTGGTCCTCGACGGCGTAGACATCACCGTCGAGGAAGATGCGGCAGTGGCGCCGGGACACACCCGGGTCGAACAGCGCGACGTCGCAATCCGTCGAACGGCCGATGAGAACGGAGTCCTGGTCGAAGACGAACTCCTTACCGGCTTCTCTACCCTCGGAGATCGTCAGCTGGAAAGGCATGGGGGGTTACAATCCTACAGAGGCCCGCGCCGCTCGGGCAACGGCCGCGCGCGCGGAGGCCGGTTCCATGACCTGCGCCTCGCCACCGAAGGACAGGACCCACTGGGTGAGCCAGCGTTCGCTGTCCCCCGCCACCAGCACCTCCACGCCCCCGTCGGCAAGCGGGCGGGCGTCCTGGCCGAAGCGCTCCTTCACGTAGGGTGCGGCCACGGGGGAGAAGCGCACGCGCACCGAGGAATCCGTCAGCCCCCGCGCCGGGTTGGGCACGTCCGCCCGGGCGTCCGCGGGCGGCTGGAAGGCCACGTCCGTGACGAGGATGTCCTCCATCCGGTCCAGGCGGAACAGGCGCGCGTCCTGCCGGGTGTGACAGTAGCCCTGCAGATACCACTGCCCCCGGTGGCTGAGCAGCTCGTAGGGGCGCACGGTGCGCGGCTCCGGCGACCGGCCGGGGCTGGCATAGCCGAACGTCACCTCCAAGCGCTCGATGATGGCCCGGGTGAGCGGCCCCAGGGCCTGGGGCGCCTCGGTGGACGCATCAATCTTCCGGTACATCTCCCGGTAGCGCTCGCGGGTGGCGGGCGGCAGCACGCGCTCCAGCTTCTGGAGGGCGCTCTGCAACGCGTCCCCCGTGGCCGGCCGCAGCAGCTCCGCAGACGCGGCCAGCGCCGCGGCCTCGCCCGGCGTCAACCGGGGCGGCGCGAAGAGGCGCTGATCCAGGTCCACGTAGACGCGGTCGTTGTCCACGTAGATGTCGATGTAGTCGTCCGGGTTGAAGGGCGGCCGGCCCACGCAGGTGAGCAGGTCCAGCTCCTCCAGCAGGTCCTCGCGGCTGATGTTGAGGGCGCGCGCGAGCGCGTCCACCGTGACGCCGGGGTGCTTGGAGACGTAGGGAACCAGGAACAGCAGGCGGCGGAGCCGCTCGTGGACGTTGCTCATGCGCTCACCTTGTCCAGCGAATCGTCGTGGCACGACACGATGCGCGAGGCCATCTCGCGCAGACGCGCCTGCGCCCGTTCGGGGCCCTCCACGCGGCAGTCCGGCCCCAGCGCCAGGCAGAAGCGCATCAGGCCGTCCACGAACGTGACCGGCAGCCGCGCCCGCACCGCCCCCTCCTCCGCCGGCTCCAGCGTGGCGCCGGGCAACAGGCTCGCGGCCCGCGAGGCGAGCGTGCCCGACAGGTGGAGCACCACCTCCACCTGCTCATGGAAGCGGTGCTGCCACGGGAAGTACGGCACGTGGGCCTCCAGCGAGAAGTCCGCCGGCACCTGGAAGTCCGGCGTGCGCGGGCGCGCCGTGTTCACCTTGAGTTCGCGAATCCGGTGGACGTGGAAGGTCCGCAAGTCCTTGCGCAGGTGGCAGTACCCCACCAGCGTCCAGGCGCCGCGGCGCAGCGCCAGGCCATACGGGTCCACCCGCCGCTGCGTGGTGCCGGCCTGCTTGGGGCTGGCATACGTCAGGTCCACCCACTTGCGGGCCGCGCACGCATCCCAGAGCTGCTCCAGGCGCGCGGAAATCTCCTTCTCCTGGCCCTCATGCACGGAGCCCAGCTCCATGCGCACCCGGGGTGTGGGTAGGGATTGACCGGCGAAGAAGCCTATCTTCCGCAGCGCGTGCGCCAGGTCATCCCGGCCCGGGAAGGCCCCCGACGCCAGCGCCGCGGAGCCGGCGGCGTAGAGCACGGCCAGCTCCTCCTTGGAGAGGTCCGCCTCCGGGAGGTAGTAGGCGTCCCGGTCGACGATGTAGCCGTCCCGGCGCTCGTCGTCTCCCTGCACGTACGTCAGCGGAAAGCCCAGCTCCACCAGCTCCGCCTTGTCGCGCTCGAACTTGCGCTCGGCGGCATCATCGGAGCCGCCGTAGTCACCAGGGAAGTGCTCGCGCAGCTCGGCCCAGGAGATGGGCTCGCGTGCGTCGAGCAGAAGGGCCACGAGGTCGAGGATGCGTTCAGTGCGGTCCATTGGAAAGGTCGGCGACGATGCCGGGCGGCCCCGAGAGGGTCAAGAAGTGGACGTGTGGGTGGGAAACAGGTGAGAGGGCCGCTCGCGTCCGGCGAGATAGCCGGACACGCCTGAACAAACAAGCAGGTAATCACCTGTGCGCATGGTTGTACTCATTGCGGCTGGCAAGGACTTGGGCGGGGGGCTCGCACTGCGGGCATGATCTGGGTTATTGCTGCTCCATTCCGTGGAAGTGGAAGCGACGTGGACGGGCCTGCCTGTCCGGATGCCGCACGGCCGAAGCGGCGAGCGGAGCCTCCGAAGGGACTCACGATGAGCGGCATCACCCTCGTCCGTAATGTGGTGGCCGGGTTGGCGATGTTCGTGGGCTTCACGAGCATGGCCGCGCCTGCGCCCGTGCGCGCGGAGCCCCTCTACTTCGCCGTCGAGGTCCGTCGTGACGGGCGGCTGGTGGCCCAGCCCAAGCTGCTGGGCGAGACGGGCCGCACCCTTCGCGCCGAGCGCCGCCGTCCGGGAGCGCCCCTGCCCGACTACCGGCTGGTCCTCACGCCCAAGGCCGAAGGCCAGTCCTTCCTCCTCCAGCTCGACCTGCTCCTGCCCGAGGCGAAGGGCCACTCCGAGCTGGCGCTCCTCCACGGCCAGGAGCGCAAGCTCCAGCTTGGCCGCGTCCCCGGAGAGCTCGAGGTCTCCCTGCTGCTGATGAAGGTGGACTCGCCGGAGTTCCGCGCGCTCATGCAACTGGGCGAAAGCGGCCGCAAGTCGCTGTCCACCTCGTCCATCTGACCGGCTACAGCACGGCCAGGTCGTCGCGGTGCACGGCCTCGTCGAGGTAGCGGTAGCCCAACACCGCTTCGATGTCCGCCGTGCGATGTCCGGCGATGCGGCGCAGTTCGTTGGCGTCGTAGGCCGCCAGCCCGCGCGCGAACACGGCTCCCCCCGCGTCCACCAGGTCCACCGGGTCTCCGCGCCCGAAGTCACCCTCCACGCCGCGCACGCCGCTGGGCAGCAGGCTGCGCTTGCCGGTGACAATGGCCTCGCGCGCGCCGGCATCCACCGTGAGCGTCCCGCGTGCGCGCAGGGCATGGGCAATCCACGCGGCGCGGGCACTGCGGCGGCTGCCGGCGGGCTCGAAGTGGGTCCCCACGTCCGCGCCTTCCAGGACGGCGCGCAGGCGGCCGGGCACGGCGCCGGACGTAATCACGCAGTGGATGCCGGAATCGGACGCGCGCGCGGCCGCCCGCACCTTGGTGCTCATGCCGCCCGTCCCCACCCCGCTGCTCGTGCCGGTGGCGAGCGCCAGGACCTCGGGCGTCACCTGCATCACCGTGGCCAGCAGCTCCGCGCCCGCGTCGCGCCGGGGGTCTCCGGTGTAGAGGCCCTCCACATCCGACAGCAGGACGAGCGCGTCGGCATCCACCACGCCGGCCACCAGCCCCGCCAGCGTGTCGTTGTCACCGAACTTCAGCTCGTCCACGGAGACGGTGTCGTTCTCGTTGATGACGGGGACGACGCCCGCCGTCAGCAACCGCTCCAGGGTGTGCTTCACGTTGAGGTAGCGGCGGCGCTCCTGCACGTCCTCGTGGGTGAGCAGCACCTGGGCCACCGCCTTCCCATGCGCGGCGAAGGCCTCTTCGTAGGCCTGCATCAGCCGGCTCTGCCCCACCGCCGCGCACGCCTGCTTGCCTGGGATGTCGCGAGGGCGCGAGGGCAGGCCCAGCCGCTCGACCCCCAGGGCAATGGCCCCGCTGGACACCACCAGCAGCTCGCGGCCCTGCGCGGCCCACAACAAATCCTGGCCCAGCGCATCGAAGTGCTGACGGTTGAAACGTCCGGTGGCGTTCGTCAGCGCGTTGGTGCCGATTTTCACCACCACCCGTCGGGCGGAGCGTAGGGCGGTGCGTCCCGTGGAAATCGAACTCACGGGGCGTCAGCGTAGGTCAGAAATGGAAGACGCGCGCGTCCGGCGTGTTTTCCCCACAGCGGCAGTCATAAAGTCGTACCAAAAAGGTGGGGGCCCCAATGCCTCCGCCAGGAGAGCACGGTTTGAAGGAAATCTACGGCAACACCCTGGGCCTCAAGTCGAGCGAACAGCACCGGTTGCGCAACACCTTCCGCCGGCGCGTCCCACCGCACGAAATCGTGTCGCCCGAGCTTGCCCGGCATCTCACCGAGCTGTCGCGTGAGCTGAACCGGCAGGTGGGTGTGCTCATCAACCGGAAGGGAGAAATCGAGCACGTCATCGTGGGCAACGCCCACAAGCTCGAGCTGCCGGACATCGGCCGCGCCCGCGCGGGCCAGGTGCGTCTGCGTGGCCTCCGCCTGATCCACACCCACTTGAAGAGCGAGCCGCTCACCAAGGACGACCTCACGGACCTCGCGCTGCTGCGCCTGGACTGCGTGGCGGCCGTTGGCGTGGGCCACGAGGGCCTGCCAGGCGTCCTGCACTACGCCTACCTCATCCCGGAGAACGGCTCCGGCGACTTCTGGCACGTCGAGACGCTGCCCTCCGTCCACGTGGCGCAGCCGGACCTCATGGACACGCTGGGCGCGCTGGAGGAGGAGTTCAACCGCAAAGCGGCGTCGCGCAAGGTGGGCGGCCGGGAGAAGGCCATCCTCGTGGCGGTGTGCCTGGACGGCAACCGCGCCCTGGCCGAGTCCAGCCTGGCGGAGCTGAAGGAGCTGGCGCGCACCGCGGGCGTGGAGGTCATCGACTCCGTGCTCCAGGTGAAGCGCGAGGCGGACCCGCGCTACCTCATCGGCCGCGGAAAGCTGGAGGATCTCAACCTGCGCTCCATGCAGTCCATGGTGGACCTGCTCATCTTCGACAAGGACCTCACCCCGTCCCAGGGCCGCCACATCGGCGAGGCCACCAGTCTCAAGGTGCTGGACCGCTCACAGCTCATCCTCGACATCTTCGCGCAGCGCGCGCAGAGCGCCGAGGGCAAGCTCCAGGTGGAGCTGGCACAGCTGAAGTACCGGCTGCCGCGGCTGGTGCAGAGTGACGATTCGCTCAGCCGGCTCATGGGCGGCATTGGCGGACGTGGCCCAGGCGAGACGAAGCTGGAGATCGACCGCCGCCGCGTGCGCGAGCGAATCACCCACCTGGAGAAGCGCATCGACGCGATTGGCCGGGAGCGCAGCGTGCGCCGGGCCCAGCGCAACCGGCGCGAGCTGCCCGTCATCTCCATTGTCGGCTACACCAACGCCGGCAAGTCCACGCTCCTCAACGCGATTACGAACGCCGAGGTGCTGGCAGAGAACAAGCTGTTCGCCACGCTGGACCCCACCAGCCGGCGGCTGCGCTTCCCGCAGGAGCGGGAGGTCATCATCACCGACACGGTGGGCTTCATCCGGGACCTGCCCAAGGACCTGGTCGCCGCCTTCCGCGCCACGCTGGAGGAGCTGTACGACGCCAGCCTGCTGCTCCACGTCGTGGACGCGGCAGACCCCGCCCGCGACGAGCAGGTGGAGGCCGTGGAGAACATCCTCGAGTCGCTCGACTTGATGGAGAAGCCGCGCCTCATGGTGTGGAACAAGGCGGACCTGCTTCCGCCGGACGAAGTGGCGGCGCTGCTGCGCACCCGGGGCGGCGTGGCCATCAGCGCCGCGACGCGCGAGGGCCTGGCGACGCTGCTGGCCAAGGCGGACACCACGCTGTTCGCCGAAGGCGCCACCGAGGCCATCGGCGCCGTCTGAGCCCGCGGTTGCCGCGCAGGCACGGCTCCCCGTAGAGTCGGGGAGCCGTGTCGACTCCATCGCTCACACCCCTGCTGCTGGCCCAGGCTGACTACGCGAAGCCTGTGTCCTCTCTGTCTCCGAAGTACTTCGAGCTGCTGGAGCAGAACAGCCACATCATCTACCCCGTCCTGGCGATTCTGACGCTGGTCATCATCGCCGCGGGCGTCCTCCAGGCGTGGCGCACGCAGGACCTGGACGGCCTCCAAAAGAACGAGTTCAAGCGCGCCATCGTCAACGAGCTGCGCCGCAACATCAGCGGCATGCCCGGTGACTTGCTGGCGAAGTCCGTGGGACTGGACCGGCTCAAGACGAACCGCCTGCTGGAGCAGATGCAGCAGGAGGGCCTGGTGGTGAGCCACACCAACTCCCAGCGGCTCACCGTGTGGCGCGTCCGCGGCGCCACGCCGGACGCCGCGCCGCGCCGCTACTGAAGGCCGCTCAGACGCCCGCCAGCTCCGACTTCGGCTGGCGCGTCATCAGGTCCACCACCGCCGTGCGCGCGCTCTTGCCCTCGTGGGCAATCAGGTACACTTGGTGGCAGATGGGCAGCTCCACGCCCGTCTTGAGCTCCAGTTCGTGCGCGCTGCGGGCCGTCTTCACGCCTTCGGCCACTTCCTTCATGTCCGCGAGGATGTCCGGCAGCTTGCGGCCCTTGCCCAGCTCCATCCCCACGTGCCGGTTGCGGCTCAGCTCGCCGGTGCACGTCAGCACCAGGTCGCCCATGCCGGACAGACCGGAGAGCGTCAGCGGGTTGGCGCCCTTGCGCACCGCCAGGCGCGTAATCTCCGCCAGGCCGCGGGTGATGATGGCCGCGCGCGCGTTGTGGCCCATGCCCAGGCCGTCCGCCATGCCGGCGGCAATCGCGATGACATTCTTCAGCGCGCCGCCGTACTGCACGCCCACCACGTCCGTGGAGGTGTAGCTGCGGAACGTCTCCGTCTGAAGCGCCTTCTGGCAGCGCAGCGCCACCTTGTCCCAGTGGGAGGCGATGGTCACCACCGTGGGCATGCGCCGCGCCAGCTCCTTGGCGAAGCTGGGGCCGGACAGCACCGCGAGGTACGGGTGGAACTCCTCCGGCAGGCAGTCCTCCAGGAGCTCCGTCATCGTCAGCAACGTCCCGTTCTCGATGCCCTTCGACACCGTGACGATGGGGACATGGCGCGGCAGGTACGCCTGGGCCTTCGCCACCACCTCGCGCGTGGCGTGGCTGGGCGTGGCCAGCACCACCAACTCCGAGCCCGCGAGCGCTTCCTGGAGGTCATTCGTGGCGCGCACGCGCTCCGAGATGGGGATGCCCTTCAGGTAGGTGGGGTTCTCGTGCTGCGTGTTGATGGCCTCCACGACGGAGGACTCACGACCCCACAGACGAACCTCCTCGCAATTGACCGCGAGCACGTTCGCCAGGGCGGTACCGAAGGAGCCGGAGCCGATGACACTGCCACGCATGAAAGACCTCGCTAGAAACCAGTCACGACGCCAAAGGTGATGACGGGCATGAAGTCCGTCTCGTCAGGCCGGGTCCGGATGTCCCCGCCAATCGTCAGAGCGTAGGACGTTTTCTCACTCACGGGGATTTCCGCGCCCAGCCGCACCGGGAAGGCTCCGGACAGCTCGACGTCAGGGGGCAGGCCGCCCAGCGGCACCCCTTGAATGGGCTCGGTGTCCAGCGCCATCAGGTAGCGGACGTCCAGGAACAGTCGCGGCGAGCGGGCGCCCGGGAGCTGGAGATTGCCGACGATGCCGGGCAGCACGTTCCAGTTGCGGCGCCCGCTGTAGTAGCGCGCGCCCCGGTCCTCCACGCTCGCGGGCCGCAAGAAGAAGGCGTGGCTGCCCTCCACCGCCACGCCCACGCTCCACCGGGGCCCGCCGTCGAGCACCATCCACCGCGCGCCCACGCGCAGCTCGTTCATCAACCCATAGGCGCTGTCCACGCCGGCCAGCACGTCCACGCGGCGATGGACGCCCACGGCGACTCGCGCGGACACGATGGGAAAGCCTAGGGCCAGGCCCACGGCCATGCCCCCTGCCCCCACCGTCTGGGCGCCGAGCAGGCTCACGCGGTTGGGGACGAGCGGCGGCCTGATGGGAGCCGGCGGCGGCCGGGGCGCGGGAATGGCGGCCTCGTCGATGGGCACCAGCGGCGGAACTTCAGGCAACCGGGGCAGCGTGGCCGCCTCCTCTGCCTCGGGGACGGCGGTGGCGCCCGGGAAGGACTCCCAGGCCGCGTCGTCCGGAGCTTCGTTGTGAGCAGGCGCGGGGACCTGCCCGGGTTGCGCCCAGGAGGTGTCCGGCGCCGGGTTGCGCGGAGGCGCCCCAGGAGACTCCGCTGGCGCAGAAGCCGCCGCGGGCGCGGTTCCCGAGGACACACCTGCCGGTGCCCCACCTCCAGACGCAGGCGGTCCTGGCTGGGACGGCGCGGATGCTTTCGACGAGCCCGCCGATGGGACACGCGCCTTCGAAGCCTCGGCGCCCGACACCCTCGACTGAGACGGCACGACCGCTGGGGGAGCGCCCTCCGCCGGACGAGCCTGGACGTCTCCCACCAGGGCAAACACGAGCAAGGGCAAAGAGGGGGCGGAGCGCATGGTGGGAAGCCTCAGCTTAGTCCGACGGGCGTATAAGGCACGAGGCATGCCCGCTCGCTCGGAGGCCAGACCGGGCCGGCGTCCGGAAGCGGTCAGCGACATGCGGGAAACGTCGCCGCGCGAGGCATCCTCCGGTCTACCATCCGCGCCGCTTCGGCAGGCGCACACGGGAGTCACACGGGATGAGGGCTGGAGGGCGCGCGGCATTGTTCATGGCACTGGCACTGGCGGCATGCCGGAGCCGACCTTCCGACACCCCCGCGGTGGACGCGGGCACCCCAGCGCCCCCCGCCGAGCGCGCGGCGCTCCCCGACTGCGAGGTGCTGCTGCCCGCGGACGACCGCGAGCTGATGCTCCCCGGCTTCACCATGAAGCAGGAGCGCGCCTGTCCGACGTGTGGCCCGCTGTGCAGCTTCCGCTCGGACGCGGAGCCCGGCCTCGCCGTCTCCATCACCTGGGACTGCAACGCCCGCTACGCCCAGTCGGACATCCACGAGTTGATGGCCCCCACCCTCCAGGCCGGCGGCGTGGAGGTGCCCGCGCTCGGCCGTGCCGCGGTGCGGCGCGCGCCCGCCCAGGGCATGTCCCAGGTGCTGGCCTGGGATGACGACACGGACTGCGCGGTCGTCGTCACCTGGCTGGGCGGTGAGACGGAGCGGGCCGTGGAGGTGGCGCGCTCGGCGCTCACCGCCACCAGGCCCGCCGTGCTCGACGCAGGGACACCTAGTGCCCCCAAAGAGGACGCGGGGGACTCCGGCGAGCCCTGAGGCCCACCGGACAGCCCCGGCCCCTACAGCGTGAGCAGGTACTCCACCAGGTCGTCGACCTCGGCGTCGGTGAGCTGCGCCGTCATGCCGTGCCGGTTCGACTCGCGGCCCTGCATCAGCCGGTCCTTCAGCGACACGGCGCTGCCGTCATGCAGGTACGGCGCGGTACGGGCCAGCCCCAACAGCGACGGCGTGTTGAGCCCCTGCTTGCGCACCACCGGGTCATCCTGGAGCGCCCCCGAGGTGACGAAGGTGCCCACGTCGGCCTGCGTGTTGAGGGTGAAGTGCGCCCCTCCGTGGCAGGTGTCACACGCGGCCTTGCGGAACACGGCCTCGCCGCGTGTCTGCGCGTCGGTGAGGACATCGGCCCTGTGCGGGTTGTCCGGCGCGGGCAGCACGTCGATGAAGTCGGACAGTTGCGCCACCATGACGCCGTCCAGCACCGTCCCACCCATGCGGTGGCGCACCGTCGCGTCGAGGAAGTCCCGCATGGTGGAGAACTCGCCGCTCCAGTGGAACGGCCCCGTCTTCGTCATGCTCCGGCCCGCGAGGCTGGGCGTCTGACGAGGCCCGTCCGGGAAGCCCCAGACGTGGCCGTCCTCGCGGCCATCGGGATGGCAGCTCGCGCACGACGCGCCCACCGACGTACTGGCCATGCGCGAGTCCAGCGCGCTGAAGAACAGCTTGCGGCCCGCCACCTCGTTGGGCGCCAGCACGTCCCCGGCGATGGGCAGCGGCGCGCCGTCCGTGCGGATGTTGGCGGTGCCACCCGCGCCGTCGCTCACCAGCGTCGTCACCGTGTGGTCGAACGCGTTGTAGACGTAGGCCTTGCGCCCATCCCGCGTCATCGCGATGCCGGTGGGGCCGGAGCCCACGCGCACCAACTGGCGCACCGTGCTGCCCAGACCCGACCTCAGGTCCGAGCCCGAACGGCGCCCCGTGGGGATGATGGCGACGTTGTCCGTCTCCCGGTTCACCACGAAGGCCCACAGGCCCGTCGGGTCCACCACCGCCGCCACCGGCCCCTGGATGGGGTGCGTCGACTCCGGGCTGATGATGGTGGAGGGCGGGAAGTCCGGTGACAGGTCCGGCGGCGGACGGCACCGGTCCATGTCATCCACCCGGGGCGAGCCCGTGTCCGTGTCGAAGGTAACCAGCCCTGGCGCCACCACGCCGCCCGTGTTGCAGGGCCCACCACCGCCGTAGAGCGAGCCCCCGCTCGGCTGAGTGGGCGTCCCATCTGGAGACAGCGGGTCCTCCCGCGCCCACATCACCGTCGCCAGCGCGCGCTCTCCATCCGGCGTCACCGCGACGCTCGACATGCTGCGCGGCTGGAAGCGGATGTCCGCGGGCGGAAGCCGCGGCGACAGCCCGTCCGGGGACACGGCCACGTTGTCCCGGACGTTGGCGCGCGCGTACAGGTCCGTCTGCTCACGCACCACGCGGGGCCGGTCCACGTCCGTCAGGTCCACGGAGACCAGGTCGCCCTGGCGGAAGCGGGTGATGAGCGCGCGCTTGCCGCCCTGCGCCAGCGCGATGCCCCGGGGCTCATCCCCCACCGGCAATTCCCAGCGCACCGACAGCGAGCGCGTGTCCACCGCCATCAACGAGCCGTGGCTCGACGTCGCCAGCGCGGTGCTGTTCACCACGTACAGCGTGTCCCCGGCGGGCGACACCGACAGGCCCACGGGCTCCACCCCCACCGCGATGCGGGCCGCCTCGTTCCAGTCCCCCCGGTGGATGACGGACACGCTGCGCGAGCCGCGATTGGAGACGTAGACGGTGTCGTCCGGCCCCACCGCCACGCGCTCGGGGAGGAGGCCCACCTTCACCTCGCCCACCTTTTCACGACGCGCCGTGTCCACCACGGCGAGGACGCCATTGTCCGAGTCCACCACGTAGAGAAAGGCGTCATCCCGGCTGAGCGCCACCGAGCCCGACGCCTGGGTCCAGGTCGCCTGGGCGTCGCGGTCTTCACACGCCGGAAGCGCGAGCATCGAGGCCAGCACCGTGGCCAGGACCGTCCGTCTCATGGAGGGGTTCCCTTCCTCGCGGCGGCCCGTCCCACCCACCAGACACCGGGCGGCCGCATCCTGAGCGGGGAAGAAGGCGGCCGGCCCACGTCGCACGCCTGCCCCGCGGCCGCCCATGCTTGCACCAGAACACCCCCGAAGTCGATGACGTCCGCACACACTCCGGGTGAGTGGTGGACACTCCCTGTCGCGGGCGCGGATGAAACGCCACGAGCGTGTAGCGCCGGGTAGGGGTAAAGGAGAGGGGCCGTGTCCCGCACTCCGCCCCGATTCCTCAACTTCCGGCGCACGTTCGCGCTGCTCATCGTCCTGGTGGTGGTGCCATCCGCCGGCCTGTCCGGCTTCGGGGTGGTGGCCATCATCAACGAGCGCGCGGCCGTGGAGAAACGGCTGGAGGCCGCCTGGCGCGGCACGCTGGAGTCGCTGTCGGAGGAACTGCCGGGCATCCTCGCCTCGGCGAGCCTGGAGCCGGTGAATGGCCAACTCCAGTTCATCCTCCCCGACGGGCAGCCCGTGTCGGAGCCGGACGGCGCCTTCCAGTTGGAGGACGGACAGGTCCGCACCCGGGACCCCCAACTGGCGGAGGCGCTCACCACCGTGGTGCCCGAGGCGGGCGGACTGCCCACCGAGCCCACCGTCTTCTCGCTCACCGCGGGCGGGCGCGCGGTGCTGGTGGCCGCCGAGCGACGCGGCAGCGTGGTGCACGGCGTGCGGCTGTCGGTGCAGCAGTTGGAGGCCCTGCTGGCCGAGCGCGTGGACCCCCGGGCCGTATCCAGCGAACCGGTGCGCTTCGCCCTGCTGCCCGTGCCCCGGGAGCCCTCCGATGGCGGACTGATGGGGCGGCTGGTGTCCGAGGTGGCGCAGGCGCGCGCCAGCGCCCTGGGGCCCACGGGGCTCGCTGAGCGCGTGCTGTCCTCGCCCCTCCAGGACTTCCGGCTGGTGGTGCTGCCCACCGGCGAGGACCCGGTGGCGCGCGCGTCCACGCGCAACCGCGTGCTGTACGGCGTGCTGCTGGGCGTGTTCTACCTGACGCTCACCTTCGGCGTCGTCTACACCGGCCGCGCGCTCTACCGTGAGGCGCAGCTGTCGCGGATGAAGACGGACTTCGTGTCGCTGGTGAGCCACGAGCTGCGCACGCCCCTCACGTCCATCCGCATGTTCATCGAGACCCTGGCCCTGGGGCGGCTGAAGGACCCGGCGCAGATGCAGGAGGTGCTCACCCTGCTGATGCGCGAAACGGAACGCCTGTCCATCTTCGTCGAGCGCGTGCTGGACTGGGCGCGCATCGAAGGCGGGCGCAAGGTGTACCAGCGCGAAATCGTGCCGGTGTCGGAGCTCGTGAACGCGGCGGTGGAGGCCTTCCGCACCCAGCGCATGGAGGACGGCGTGGACCTGACGGTGGAGGTGTCAGACGGCTTGCCCGCGCTGGACGTGGACCGGGCCGCGGTGGCCGGCGCGCTGCTCAACCTGCTGCAGAATGCCTACAAGTACAGTGGGCCGGACAACCGCCGCATCACCCTCCAGGTCCGGGGCAGCGGCAAGGGCGTGGACCTGACGGTGGAGGACAACGGCGTGGGCATCGCTCCGCAGGAGCGCACTCGCATCTTCGAGCGCTTCTATCGCGTGGACAACCTGCTGACGCGCAGGACGGAAGGCAGCGGGCTGGGGCTGGCCATTACCCGGCGCATCATCGAAACCCACGGAGGCCGCATCTCCGTGCAGAGCGAGCCAGGCAAGGGAAGCCGGTTCACCATCCACCTGCCGGCGGGGAAGGCATGAGCGACAAGACGCGGAGCATCCTGGTCGTGGAGGACGACCTGTCCATCCTCACGGGCCTGTCCATGAACCTGCGCTTCGAGGGCTACGAGGTGCTCCAGGCCCAGGATGGCCGCACCGGCCTGGCGCGCGCGCTGGACGAGTCGCCGGACCTGGTGGTGCTGGACGTCATGCTGCCGGAGCTCAATGGCTTCGAGGTCCTCAAGGAGCTGCGCCAGCGCGGCCGGGACACACCCGTCGTCGTGCTCTCCGCCAAGGGAATGGAGACGGACAAGATTGTCGGCCTCAACCTGGGCGCGGACGACTACGTGGTGAAGCCGTTCGGCCTCCAGGAGCTGCTGGCCCGTATCAAGGCCGTGCTGCGCCGGCGCTACCCGTCCGCGGGGGCGGGCTCGCCGCCGCCGGTGACCTTCGGCGACGTGAGCGTGGACATGGCCGCCCGCACGGTGGCACGCGCGAGGACGCCGGTGGAGCTCACCGCGCAGGAGTTCAAGCTGCTGGCGCACTTCCTCGCGCACCCGGGACGCACCTTCACCCGCGAGGAGCTGCTGTCCGGCGCGTGGGGCTACCACTACGAAGGCAGCGCCCGCACCGTGGACAACTTCATGCGCCAGCTGCGCTTGAAGTTCGAGCCCGACCCGGAAGCCCCCCGCCACTTCCTCACCGTGCGCGGACTGGGCTACCGCTTCGAGCGCTGACGGGCGCTCACGGTCCGGCGATGCCGATGTGGCGCGAGTCCTCCAGGTCGAAGGGCTTGCCGTCGAAGCGGCCGTAGCGCTCGCGCGGCACCAACCCCGCCGCGATGAGCGCCGCGTCCAGCTCCTCCGGCGTGAAGTGCCGCAGCCTGAGGCGGCGGATGGGGCTGGGCCCACCGGGAGCACGCCGCTCGCGCAGGTGGAGGGTGAAGAGCGGGCGGCGAGGCTCCAGGCCGGCGCTGGGCGCCTCGTCGTCTCGGGGGAGCACGGGCTCGCGGGGCGTGTTGAGCACGTCGTAGACGAAGGAGCCACCCGGCGTGAGGTGGTGACGCACCGTGGCCAGCAACGCCTCCAGGTCGTCCTTTCCCGGCATCAGCCCCAATGCGTGCTGGGGTGCGAGCACCAGTGGGAAGCGCTCGTCCAGGCGCAGCGAGCGGAGGTCCGCCACCAGGAAGCGCGCCCTGCGTGAGACGTCCTCGGGTTCCGAGTGCCGCCGTTCCTCCGCGGAGCGAATCATCACCCCCGAGGGGTCCACGCCCACGGCGTCATAGCCATCCCCCGCCAGCGCCCACACCACCCGGCCATTGGCGGCGCCCAACACCAGCACGGGCCCGCCATGCTCGGCCGCCTGGCGTGTGTAGAACAGGAGGTCCGGCTCCTGAGCGACAAGAGAAAGTGGCATCCGGCCCCGCGCGTCATGACCACGCATTCGATGAAGGAAGTAGCACGAATCCGGCCTCGCCCGGGACAGGCACGTACACACGCTGGGAAGCGGATTACCCACATCGTGTCCGGCGCCCGACGGACACATCACGCTTCAAGGCTGCTCGTGCTGGCACCGTCCTTGCGAATGAACGGGGATTGAACACGACGACCCACTTCGGGCCGGTCGGCTTTTCAGCGGGGAACGGTGACGAGATGAAGCGCGGATGGGGATGGGCGGGCGCGCTCTTCGTGGCGGGTTGGGTGTGGACGGGCTGTGGCTCGGGGGGTGACACGAGAGGCACCGAGGGCTTGGACGTCCCGCCCTCGGAATTCCCCCAAGCCCCGGAAGGCGATGCAGGCACGCCGGACGCGGGCACGCTGGACTCCGGAACACCGGACGAGCCCGACGCGGGAGAACCGGATTCGGGCACGCCCGATGACGACGGTGGCACGCCGGATTCGGGTACGCCGGACGACGACGGTGGCACGCCGGACGGGGGCCCCGAGGAAGTGCCCCTGCCCACGCCTTCCGCGGCGAACTGGGAGTTCTTCGGCCGCGAGGCGGGCGGCCCCCGCGTCGTCCACGGCGTGAGCGCGGACGCCTCCGGCAACATCTGGGTGGCGGGCGGCGAAGAAGGGCTCTTCCTGATGAAGAAGGGTGAGCGCACCTTCCGGCGTTACACGATGGCGGAAGGCCTGCGCCCGTACGGCTACATGCCGGACGGCAGCGCGCCGCCGGGACCGAAGTTCCTCAAGGTCATCTCTGTCGCGGGCGCTTGGAACGACACCGTCTTCGTCGGCTACGAGGGCATGCCGGGCGACGGCGCGCTCCACTGCGAGAACAACTGGGACAGCAACGTGCCGGACCCCGCGCGATACAAGAGCGGTGACGCCGACCGTGTCTCACTGCGCGCGGACGGCACGCTCGACGTCGTGCACTACGACATCTTCTCGGGGCCGAACGTCGTCGACGCCGAGCTGCGAGGCCGCGAGAAGCTCTGCAACATCTGGCGCATCGCCTATGACGCGAAAACCAACAGCGTCTGGTTTGGCGCCAACCACGGCTTCGCCCGCGGTGATGCGGACTACCGGGGCGACCCGACGTGCAACGGGCAGTTCCACTGCTGGGGCGTGGAGGAGCACTCGCACCCGGGCATCAACGCGTACATCTACTCGAACCCCACGGAGGACCGGGCCCAGTACGGAGAGGACCGGAGCCGGTGGAGGGTTCAGCCCGCGCTGCTCACGGATGCGTACTGGGGCCTGGGCGTGCGTCCGGACGGGGACGTCTGGGTCGGCGGCGCCAACCGGACGACGCGCTACTTCTACGGCACCGTCGCGAACGACTTCTGGGAGGGCCAGACGCGGACGGAGTCCCGGGCCTACGCATGGAACCGCATCGACATTTGGAAGGACGCGGTGGGCGAGGAGCGCTATTCCCGTCCGGAGCAGCGCACGGATGACCTGGTCTCCGGCATCGCCGTCGTGGGCACCTCCGCGTGGGTGGGCTCCTTCGGCCACGGCCTCGCGGAGCTGAACGACAGCGGCCAGGTGGTGCGCACGCTGAAGAACGAGCTGGCCGCGCCGCACGTGGCCAGCGTGGCGGCGGACCCGGCCAACGGCAGCATCTGGGCCGGTCACAGCTGGGGCGGCGGCCTCTCCCGTGTCCGGGGCGGCTCCGTCTCCCACTACGGCCTCTCCGTGCTCGGGCGGGAGCTGTCCAGCATGCGCGTGCCGGACATCCAGGTGGACCGCTCCGGCCCGCGGCGCCGCATGCTGGTGGCCTTCCAGGGTGCCACGCTGAGCGACGGCACCGTGATGCCGGGCACCATCGGCATCTACTCCGGGGAGTGAGCGGTCCTTCGAATGGAACGTGGGCGGCGGCCGGGCTTCTTCACCGGAGCCCGGTCGTCGCCTGTTCGCGGTTCTTGGCTACTTGTACCAGGGGTACGTCAGGTTGGCCGGGAGCAGGAAGCCCCACCCCGCATCGATGACGATGGGCGCGTGGCCGGGCTTGCCATACACCTGCACCGGTACCTGGGTGACACCGTCCTTGTATGGGTACTGCAGCGGTTTGTCCCCCTGGCGGAAATGCACGTTCCGGAGCACCACGCGCTGTTGCTCCGGGCTGTACAGGGTGGCGACGAACAGGAAGTGCTCGTCATCTCCTGGCACTCGCTTGCGCTCCACCGTCATCAGCAACGACGTCCGTTCATCCGACTCCACGCTTCTCACCAACCTCCGCGTGTAGCGGGGCGCCAGCCAGAAGGCGGCCAGACCGATGACAATCAAGAGACTCCCCCAGATGGGGAGCTGGGCGCTGAACGGCCATCGGAACCTTCCGGAATCGAGCGCCCGCTGGAACGATGACGCGCCGTAAAGCACCGCCAACGTCCCCAACGCCACGCCCACGCTGGCCCAGCGGAAGGAGCCCGCGAGGCGCTGTCGCAGCGCATCAATCAATTCGTCACGATTCCCCTGCACGGGCTTCACCTTGGGACGCGCATCCGTCACCACAGAGGACCTCCAGGTTCACTGCCCCGTGTCCTAAACCGCTCCGCTTCGTGCCGATAGCCTCCGTCGACCGCGCACCGGCCCTGCCGGGCGTGCAAATTCCGCCCGTCGCGGGCCAGCGGACTTCCATGAGCCGCCGTGCGGCGACGCCGGGCTGCCCCGCTCGCCTTCGTCACGCCCCGGGAGCCCGCCCCGCCCACCTCACGACCGGTCCCCGCCTGGCCGGCTGCTGGGCGGGCATCATCCTGAGGGACAGGAAGTCACCACGAGGCGCGAAGCCGTCCTAGAATCCCGGCCCGTCCATGCCCGCCCTGCCCCCCGCACCCATCCCCTCTCACACCGTCATTGGCGCACGGACTCAAGGGGAGCGGCTCTCCGCCCAGCTCTTCCACCTCGTCCTGCTGGACACCGAGCGCGCCGGCACCGTCTTCCCCCTGGCCAATGAAGCCCTCCGCGTGGGCAAGGCCCCGGACAATGACGTCGTCATCGACCACCCCACCGTGAGCCGCAACCACCTGGTGGTTCGCCGCCAGGGAGACCGCTTCCTCGTGCAGGACCTGGGCTCCACCAACGGCACCTTCCTCGACGGTGCCCAGGTGCGTGAGGCCTTCCTCCGCCCCGGCGCCCTGCTGGAGGTCGGCGACGTGCGCCTGCGCTTCAGTCCCCAGGTCTCCCCGGTCCAGGTGGAGCCCATCCTGGAGGACCGGCTGGGCGACCTGGTGGGCCGCAGCCTGCCCATGCGGCAGATTTTCGCGCTGCTCCAGCGCATCGCGCCCACCGACTCCACCGTGCTGCTGGTGGGTGAGACGGGCTCCGGCAAGGGCGCCGCCGCCAAGGCCACCCACAAGCTCAGTCCCCGCGCGGGCGGGCCGCTCGTCGTCTTCGACTGCGCCAGCGTGTCCGACTCCCTCATCGAGAGCGAGCTGTTCGGCCATGAGAAGGGCGCCTTCACCGGCGCGGTGAGCCAGCGCATCGGCTGCCTGGAGCGCGCCAACGGCGGCACCCTCTTCCTGGACGAAATCGACGACCTCGCCCTGGACCTGCAGCCCAAGCTGCTGCGCGCCATTGAAGACCGGGAGTTCCGCCGGCTCGGCGCCTCCTCCCCCATCTCCTTCGACGCGCGCATCATCGTCGCCAGCAAGAAGGACTTGTGGGCGGAGACTCAGGCGGGCCGCTTCCGCGAGGACCTCTACTTCCGCCTCTCCGTGTTCACCGTCAGCCTTCCTTCACTGCGCGACCGCAAGGAGGACATCCCCCTGCTGGTGGATGCCTTCGCGGGCGAAGGCCTGTGGCCCCGGCTGCCGGAGAAGATTCGCGAGCAGTTCACCGGGCACACTTGGCCGGGCAACGTGCGCGAATTGCGCAACGCCCTGGAGCGCGCCCGGCACATGGTGGACATTCCGGAGCTGGCCGGGGACACCCTGCTGCGCGAATTCACCCGCGAGGCCCCCGCCGCCGCCGGGGACTCCCTGCCGGTGGAGTTCACCGGCCCCTTCAAGGTCTGCAAGGACGAGCTCATCCGCGCCTTCGAGCGCGAGTACCTCACCCGGCTGTTGGGCCGCGCCAAAGGCAACATCGCCCGCGCCGCCCGCGAGGCCGAGCTGGACCGGAAGCACCTGTACTCGCTGCTCCACAAGTACGGACTCGTTCAGAGCGAGACGGACTGAGGCCCCCGCAGGCGTCTGGCGCGTCGGACTGGCAAACAGCGGACGGAGTGTGGAAGGGACTCGTGACACCCGTGCGAGCCGTGGCATGTTCGCGGCGCACTGGGAGTCAAGCCTCCCCCCTCTAGGAGACGTCAAAGAATGAAGCGTCCGTCCCCCTGGCTCGCCATGATGTTCGCCGGTTTCATGTCCATGCACGCCACCGGCTGCTTCGGCCAGTTCCAGCTCACGCAGAAGATCTGGAACTTCAACAAGAACATCTCCGGCAACAAGTTCGTGCAGTGGCTGATGTTCCTCGTGCTCACCATCATCCCCGTCTACGGGCTGGGCGCGTTCATCGACGCCATCGTCATCAACAGCATCGAGTTCTGGACGGGAAGCAACCCCGTCGCCAGCGTCGACGGCGCGCCGGAGACCACCCGCATCGTCAAGCTGAGCCCCACCGACACGCTGCGCCTGTCGCGTGACGTGGAGACGGGCGTCATGCGCATGGAGCTGGCGCGCGAGGGCCAGGAGACGATGGTCCGCTACTTCGAGCCGCTCGAGGACGGCATGGTGGTCCGCGACGACGCCGGCGCCATGCTCATCCAGGCCCAGGAGGCGACGGACGGCGCGGTGGCGGTGACGGATGCCGCCGGCACCACGCTGACGGTCCACGCCCGTGACGCGCTGGCCGTGGCCCGCCGCGTGTACGAAGAGGGTGGCGCGCAGGCGCTCGCGCAGCACGCCGTGGCCCAGGCCTCCGTGTCCCAGGGCCTGGCCAGCAACACCTGCGTGGCCCAGTAGTCAGCACGTCCGCAGCTCACTGTTCGGAAATGTCGGGACATTCGCGGCACCCAAACCCCCGACATTTCCGAACAGCAGCCTGCCCGACGCGCTCCGGCCCCTCCCGCTATTCGGGAGGCGTGCCCGCGTCGGGAGGAACGCCGCCGTCAAGCAACTGGCCCGGGTCCGGGCCGAAGCTCGCATCCTGCGCCACCACGGAGAACGTCCCCTCCAGGTTGCGGCCAGCGCCAAAGCCATCCCCCCGGCTGAAGGACATGGAGAAGTCTCCGCGCGTGGGCTCGCCCGGGTTGCCTCCAGACTCCAACTGCAAGTCGCCCTTGTTCACCGGCCCGAAGACGCGCGCGGGCTCGCCCGCGTTGAGGTGCACCACCGTGGCCCGCGCCTGTCCCGACGGCGTGGTGCCAGCGAGGTTCACCTTTGTCCCGGGACGCAGGTCCAGCCCTTCCGTGGACACGGTGAGGCGGACGACCAGGTCCACGTCCAAATCATTGTTCCGGTAGTAGCTGACCTGGAACGCCTCCGCGTTGCGCAGCACCTCCACGCGGGACACCTCCAGCGGGAAGAGCTCGGACACGCTGCCGCCCAGCGAGTTGTCCGCGAGGCCGCACGCGGCCAGCCCCGCCCCGGCCATCAGGGCCGACAAGCTCACGGCAGCGAGCGTGCGGGCCGCGCGCGTCATCGCTCCACCGCGAGCTTCAGCACGCCCTTGTCCTGCGCCACCACCGGCGCCCGGTACAGGACGACGCGCTTGCCACTGGAGAGGTACGCCAGCTTCGGCGACCAGCCACCGCCGGCGTCCACCAGCGTCTCCCGCCAGATGCCCTGGATGCGCGTGGAGATGACCAGCGCGTCGTCGTTCGGGTTGCAGCTCGTGTCATTGCGGCCGGACTCGGCGGCGCAGATGTAGAAGGCGATGGACGGCTCGTGGTGGACCGGGTCGAAGGCCAGTGACGGATACCAGCCGCCCGTGCCGCTGTTGAACACGGGGTCCGGCATGGACCAGTCCCGCTCAGACGTGCAGGACGTCGCGGAGGCGTCAGCGCATTCCGTGTACGTCAGCGCGTTCGAGCTCCTGTTCAAGACCGCAATGCCAAACCCCTCGACCGAGTCATGCGCCAGCGAGGCTCCGAGCTGAGTGTTGGGAACGGCCTGCACGCGTACCGGCGGCGTCCAGGTGAGACCATCCGCGTTGCGCCGCTGGAAGTGCACATCCGTGCCGGTGGCCTGCGCTGCCTCTGGCGCCTTGTCGTGCACCAGTGCCGGTTGGGCCCCCGCCATCACCAGGGAGATGTGGCCACCGTAGCCCAACTTGTTGTCACCGGAAGACACCGCGACTCGGCGCTGCCAGTTCGTGGGACCACCGCTGGCAATCTCCAGGTCACTGGCCCCGAAGTCCTGGTTCTGGAACTGCCCGTTCTGCCCATCCCGGTAGGCGACGATCGCCTCGCTCCCATTGAACACGGTGGCGGGGTTGAGGCCGACGAGGTAGCCCTTGTCCGTCGTGGGGTTGACGGGCTGCGCCTCATCGGAACGCCGCACGACGATGCGCTCCGTCCACGCGCCGGAGGCGCTGCGATACGACACCGCCAGGTCGCTCTGGAACCAGAACGACGAGGGATCTTCCCGGTCGCCGCCCAGGTACGTCACCACCGGCTGACCGTCCGGCCCGAAGGCCACGGACACACCGTACACGCGCTGCACGGTGGCGATGCGCTCGGCCGCGCCGAGCTGCCCGCCGTCGAACTCGCGGTACATCAGGTCCATGTTCTCCACGTTCTCCCGCATCGTCCCGTTGCGGACGAAGTACGCCATGCCGATGCGGTCCTGCGGACCCACAGCCATGGCGATGGAGGAGATGGGGTCGAACTGGCCCTCGCTCGAATCCACCACGAACTTCGCGAAGGGCGAGGTGTCGATCGGACCGCCGTCGGGGTTACCACCCGCGTCAGGGGGCGTCGGGTTGCTGTCCTTGCCACACCCCAGCGAGAGCACCAGGCCCAGAGCCCAGGCATGCCGTTTCATGTGCCACTCCTCGTGTGTTGTCGGCCCTGCACGTCGTGGCGGCATCCTACGCCAGCGCCGCGCGGCGGGGAGCCACCGCGCATGTTTCATGAAGCCAGCGCGAAGCGCCTGCGTGCGCTAGGCTCGCGCGCCGTATGACACGTGCGCATTCCAATCGGGGGCGCCTGTCCCGGCGCTCCCTCATCCAGCGGCTGACCTTCCTGGGCGGAGGCGTGGTGTTGCTCGGCCCCGCCTGCAAGCGCTCCTCCGAATCCCAAGAGAAGACGCCCCCCGCGGACACAGGTCCCCTGGCGGCGAAGCAGGACGGCCAGGCCCCGCGCACCTTCTCCTCCTTCGAATACGCGGTGGTGGCCGCCGCCACCGAGCGCATCCTCCCGCGAGACGAAGACCCGGGCGCGCTCGACGCGAATGTCCCCGTCTACATCGACCGCATCCTCCAGACACCCGAGCTGGAGCCGGTGCGCGAGGACTTCCTCTCCGGCGTGGCGGCCCTGGAGCGCCGCGCCCAGCGCATGCACCAGAAGGGCTTCGCCGCCCTGACGGCCGAGCAGCAGGACGAACTGCTCACCCTCTTCAAGGACAGCCCGCCCCGCAGCGGCGAGGCGCACTTCTTCGAGCTGCTGACGGTGATGACGCTGGAGGGCTTCCTCGGGGACCCGTCCTACGGCGGCAACCAGGGCAAGGTGGGCTGGCGGCTGATGGGCTTCGACACAGTGGGCACCGTCGCCTCCGCGCCGCCAGAAGGCTACGACGGGCCCAAGTGCCTACGTGAATGTGGGGTCCACCGATGAGCCTGCCCGAGGTGGACGTCTGCATCATCGGCAGCGGCGCGGGCGGCGCGCCCATGGCGCTGGAGCTGGGCCGCGCGGGCTTCAAGGTGGTGGTCCTGGAGAAGGGCCCGCACTACCAGCCCAAGGACTTCATCCACGACGAAATCCTGAACAGCCGCCGGAACTTCTTCATGCCGGTGCCGTGGGAGGAGCCGCACCTGGTGCGCCAGGGCGCGAAGGGCCGCTACGAGAAGACGAGCGCGGCGTGGACGGCCAACTGCGTGGGCGGTGGCACCGTCCACATGAGCGGCTTCTTCTACCGGCTCAAGCCGGTGGACTTCCGGCTGCGCTCCACGCTGGGCGCCGTGCCCGGCAGCACCGTGGCGGACTGGCCCATCTCCTACGAGGAGCTGGCGCCCTTCTACGACAAGGCCGAGGCGGAGCTGGGCGTGTCCGGCGAGTCCGTCCCCCACCCCTTCGCCGAGCCGCGCAGTGGCCCCTACCCGCTGCCGCCGCTGGACGTGCATCCGGTGGCGAAGGAAATCGACAAGGCGTGCGGCGCCATGGGCTGGCATTCCCTGCCCACCGCGCGCGGCATCCTCAGCAAACCCTACCGGGGCCGGGCGCCGTGCTCGTACTGCGCGCTGTGCGGCAGCTACGGCTGCGAGACGGGCGCGAAGAGTGGCACCAACGCCAGCCTCATCCCCGCCGCCGTGGCCACCGGCAATGTGGACCTGCGTCCCGGCTGCATGGCGCGCACGGTGGAGGTGGACAAGCAGGGCCACGCGCGGAGTGTCGTCTACCTCGACGCGGACGGCGTGACGCGCGAGCAGCCGGCGAAGGTCATCGTCGTGTCCTGCACCGCCGTGGAGAGCGCGCGCCTGCTGCTCAACTCCACCTCCAGCCGCTTCCCGAAAGGCCTGGCCAACGGCAACGGACTGGTGGGGCGCAACCTCACCTTCAGCTCGTTCGGCGAATCCCACGCCACCTTCCGCCTGTCGAAGCAGTCCGCCGCGCGGCCGTGGCTGAAGGACCCATCTCCCTTCGTCAACCGCAGCCTCCAGGACTTCTACCTGATGCCCGACGCCCGATTCGGCTTCCGCAAGGGCGGCACGCTGGGCTTCATGTGGGCCCACCCCAATCCCATCCATGCGGCGGTGGGGCTGGCGGGCAAGGGCGAGAAGGCCCTCTTCGGCAAGGCGTTGAAGGACAAGATGCGCGAGTACCGCGACTCACGCATCCTCCAGTTCGAGGTCTACGCCGAGTTCCTCCCCACCGCCGGCACCTACGTCAGCGTGGAGGACAGCGTGAAGGACCGCTACGGAATCCCCGTGGCGGCCATCACCGTGGACCGGCACCCCATGGACCTGGCGGCCACGCGCTTCCTGGTGGAGCGCGGAGAGGAGGTCCTCCTGCGCCTGGACCCGGATGACGTCCGCCGCGGCACCACCAGCGGGGAGACGTCCATCCTCCAGCACGGCACCTGCCGCTTCGGCGACGACGCAGCGACGTCCGTGCTGGACCGCGACTGCCGCGCCCACGAGGTGCCCAACCTCTACGTGGTGGACGGCAGCTTCATGCCCACCGGCGGCAGCGTGCCGTCCACGCTCACCATCAGCGCCAACAGCTTCCGCGTGGCGGACCACCTGGTGCGCAAGCTCAAGGGCGGACGCTAGCGATTGCGCAGCGGCGTCACGTCCACCTTGATGATGTAGCGCGCCTGCATGTCGGACTCGAACTCGATGAGGTGGTCGCCCACGCCGGTGAGCTCCGCCTCCTCGGTGAAGGAGCCCTGTCGCTCCATCACATCCAACACCGCGCGCCCTTCCGTGGCCCGGCGGATGCGCGCCCGGCAGCCCTCTTCATGGAAGAGCATCACGGTTTCACTTCCCGCCGCGGTGACGTCCTCCAGGAAGAGGCTCACCTTCACGGTGGAGGCTTCCTTCAACTGGACGATGAGCTGCTGCCGGCCAGGGAAGCGGCCTTCCGAATAACTTTCCGAACCGAGAATACAGCCCGCCACGCGGTCGCACACAGGCCAGGCCGCGCCGCAGGTGTCCTTCACACGCGCGCCGATGAAGTCCTCGCGCGTGCCGTCGCAGGCACCCCAAAGCGACGCAAAAAGCAGCACCGCTGCTGCCTGGGCCTTGCGGCCAAACACTGTTACAACCGGCGTCATCTTCAGACCCTCATGCGAGGCGTGTATGTCCATGCGACTGCGTACCCGTTGGCTCCCCATCATCCTCTTCGCCCTGGCTGGCTGTGGGGAGGAGACGGAGCTTCCCCAGGCGCCCACACTCTTCATCGACCGCGCGGCGCTGACGTTCAACCGCGAGTTCAACCACGGCACCTACGTCGGGCAGACGGCCTACAACTCGCTGGCCATCCAGAACCGCGGCCTGGACCCGCTGGACATCACCGCCATCACCCTGTCGGCGCCGAGCGTCTTCACCCTCCAGCTTCCCGAAGGCTTCACCCCAGGCACGCCGCTGCAGTTGGAGACGTATGACCGCGCCTACCTGACGGTGGCGTTCATGCCCACCGATGACGTGGAATACGACGGCACGATTACCATCGAATCCAATGCCGCCAACGCCGCCCAGCAGGTCATCACCCTCAACGGGCTGGGCGTCGCGCCCTGAAGTCCTCGCGGACCACCGCGTGACGGGCGGGAGCCAGCGCTCCCGCCCTGACGCCACCCGCCTCATGGCTGGTAGGTGAAGTTGCAGCCCCCGGCGTAGTTCTGGATGACGCCGCCATCTCCGTCCGGCGTCGTCCCACCGTCGGTGACGACCGGGCACGACACCGTCGTCCCGCCGTCCACCGGATAGCTCTGCGGATAGTCCCCGTGGCCGGTGCGCAGCGTGTAGTTCACCCGCTCGTAGTCCAGCCGCTCCGACGCCGTCACGTCCACGCGCAGGGTGCCGCCGCGGATGAAGCGCCGCTCCAGGCAGCCGCAGGCATAGGGCGCCAGGGTGACGACGGTGGAATTGGGACGGTCCTCCAACTGGTAGAGCGACTGCAGGCTGCTGGTGCCCGCGTTGGACGGCGTGTGCCAGGCGCGCAGCGCGTCCGAGCGGTAGCCCAGCGTCAGCGGCCCCCGGTTGCCCGTGCGCACCGGCGTGCAGGTGCCGACACCGGCGTCCGTCGCATCGCCGTCACAGAAGGTGAGGTCCAGCGCCAGGCCGTGCGGCGTGCCACCGTCGGCCAGCTTCGCCACCTCCCACTGGAGCAGCCACGTCCGGTCCTCCGGCGGAGGCACCGAGGGCAGGTCGAACACGTACGAGTCCACGTCGGAAGGCACGGCGTCGTAGTCCAGCGGGCCACGCACCCCGAGCCCGTTGACGCGGTCCGTGCCGCTGCGCAGCCGGCCGTGGCCGTGCGACAACTGGCCCGTGACGGAGAACTCCGCCGTGTCGGGCGGCGACGGGAAGGCCGTGGTGGACGCGAGCGTCCGCGCCACCGGCGCCTCCGCGCCATTGACGTAGCGAGACAGCTCGTCCGCGTCCTCCACATCCCAGCTCACCTCCAGGCGGTAGTCCTTGTCGTCCACCCACGAGCCGTTGTCCTGCACCAGGAAGTAGTACATCAGCGCGGCGTCATGCGCCGGAACCGGGATGACACCCCGGAAGTTGCTCAGGGCGGTGAAGCGCGAGTTGCCCACGGCCTCCTCGCGAGACGAGTGCAGACACATGGGCGCGGGCAAATCCGTGCGCCGGCAGAAGCGATCCACCAGGGTCCGGGCGTCGGGATTCTCCGAGAAGTCGCGCGGGCAGACGGCGGCGTCGGTGGCGCAGCGCTCCCGCGACTCGTTCAAGGGGCCCCCGGTGGCGATCAGGGTGAACACGTGCACCACGCGCGAGGCCGTCACCGGCATCGCGGGGAAGCGGCCACCCGTCTCCAGCGGCACCAGCCGGTAGCGCAGCAGCGTGGGGGTGCTGGAGGCCGGCAGCCGCACCGAGTACCAATCCCGGTCGGAGATGTAGCCCAGGCGGCCGGTGAAGGAGACAGACGAGCCGGCGCCGCCGGGCGTGGCGGCGCTCAGATTGCGCGTGGTGGCACGCTGCGCCCGGTCGTTATCGGGCACCTCCGGGCGCTGCGGGTCCGGCCGGTCCTGCGGGTCCTCCTCCTCCAGCACGCGCACCTCCACCTCGTAGGGCTGCGTGAGGTCGCCCTGGGCCGTGTCCCGGTCATTGGTGCCGCGGTAGCCCTTCACCACCAGCGTCCACCGCCCCGCGTGCTCCACCTTGACTTTGCGCGCGGTGGCCAGCTCGCCGCCGCGCACCTGGGGCAGCACCACGCCTTCGTCCTCCTTCTCCGTGAAGCCCGGGCGCCACAGCTCGTAGGACAGGCGCCAGTTGGGCACGGCGTCCAGGTCGGGCGCGGTGATGTGCACGTAGGCAATCTTCCCCTCGGCCAGGTCGAAGGCGTAGTGGTCCACGTCGTTGTCCGTGGCCAGGTAGCCGGTGGAGGCGCCCATCAGCATCTCCCCGGACTGCGTCAGCACCAGCGGCGTGGCCGTCTCGTGCGTGTCGTTGGGCTCCTGCGCGTCCGGGTTCTGGTCGATGCGCACCGTCAACCGGTACTTGTTGCGCGCGTCGAAGTTGGGCCGGGACGGCACGTCTGGCGCGTCCTGCACCAGCACCAGCAGCGTCTGGTTCTCCAGCCCGTCGCGCAGCGGCAACACGATGTCCACCGGACGGGGCGCGCCCTGGGCGTGCTTGTCCTCTTTCCTCGCCAGCGAGCCCTCCTTCCCGTCCGGCAGCGGCCCCAGGATGGTGACGGACAGATTCACCGCGGTGCTGGACGCCAGGTATGTCCCGTTGACGTTCAGCAGCGTGCGGGCGTTGGTGCCGGGCGGCAGGACGACGCGGTACCAGTCCTGGTCACCGGCGCGCGGCTCGCTGTCCAGCGCCAGGAAGCGCTCCAGCGGCTCGCCCGGCTTGAGCTCGCACTCGGGCCGCGTTAGCGCCTCTTCGCGCGAATTGCACAGGTCCTCCACCACGGGAGTCCCCGCGTCGGGTGTCTCGCCTCCTCCAGACGAACAGGCGGCGAGGACGAGCAACGCGAACGGCAACAGACGAACAGAGGTGGGCATGGCGTCGGTTCTCAAGGCGTCGGGGGCACGTCGTCGGGGCGGCCAGGGCAGCCGTCGACGAGTTGCTCGGGTTCCACGCGGATGACGCCGTCGGCGGGCGACTTGATGCCGCCCACCGGGTAGCGCACGTCATTCACGCGGAAGGTGCGGACCAGCGTCCGGGCGGTGGGGTCGTCTCCGGGCACCATGGCCACGGACAGCGCGATGTCGTTGAAGCCCGCCCCGCGCTGCACCACGCCCGCGTCATCCGCGGACGCCATCGTGGGGGCCAGCAGGACGTTCTCCACGCGGAAGCGGTAGCACTGGCGGCCCAGGTTGTCCGGCGGGCCGTCCGCCTCGAAGGCGTAGCGATAGCCGTTCACCGACAGGTCCGCGGTGTCCACCACCAGCGGCCGGGTGTGCATCCGCAGCTCCATGCGGTTCGTCAGCCCGTCGTTGTCCGGGTCCTCGTCCAAATCGTTGCTGGCGCCCTGCGTGCCGCCCAGCCACTCCATGCCGTCCGGCACGCCGTCCCGGTCACTGTCCGCCAGCGTCGCGTTGGTGCCCACGAACTGCTCGTCGCAGTCCAGCAGGCCGTCGCAGTCCGAGTCCACGCCGCGCAGCGCCGGCGGACACCCACGGTCCAGCCCGCCGCCGTCCGGCAGGGCCTCCTGCGTGGGGTTGAAGTCCACGCCGCGGTCGCGGAAGTACACCTCCACGCCGTCGCTGAAGCCGTCCCCGTCCGTGTCCACCTTGTGCGGGTCCGTGCCCAGCTCCAGCTCGCGCGCGTCCGTCAGGCCGTCACCGTCCGAGTCCGCCTCGCCCACGGGGCTGCCCGGCGGCGCGGAGAAGTTGAAGGCCACCATCTCCTTCACGATGAAGGCGCGGCGCACCTGGCCGAAGGTGAAGTCCAGGAAGTTGATGGGCTCGTTGTTGCGGAAGTCGCGGAAGTTGCCGCCGCCCAACGTCGCCATCTGCTCCAACCGGTCCGCGTTCTGGTTGATGATGAGCAGCGGGCAGCCCCCGTCACCAGACAGGTCACACACCGAGGACACCGGCTGCGTGGGGTTGAAGACGTGCACGGTGTTGACGCGCACGTCCTCCACCAAATCCCGCAACTGGCGGATGCGCACCACCGCGTCACCCCGGAGCAGCTCGTCGTCCTGGTCGTTGGTGGGCTTGCCGTCCGACAGGAAGATGACGGAGTAGCGCGCCTGCGCCAGCGCCTGCGCACCGCCCGGGTCCAGCCGGCTGCGCGCGATGTCCGTGTTGATGAGCGAGTAGATGTCCGACAGCGGCTTGACGAAGTCCGTCGAGTCCCGGTTCGGCGAGGTGTCGGGGTTGCGGAAGGTGAGCAGCTGCTCCGTCAGACGCCGCAGCGTGGCGTCATCCATGGAGGACACCTGGACGAAGCCGTCCTGGGGCGGGTTGCCCGGCTGCTGCGTGAGGAAGGCCGTGGTGCTGCCCGCGAAGAGCATCACCGCCAGGTGCACCTCGGGGTCCCTGGGCAGGTTCTGGATGAGCTCCACCAGCGCGGTGGCGCGCGCGCCGTCCGGGTCGCTCACCCGCATGGACTGCGAGGCGTCCATGGCGACCACCAGCTTGATGGGCCGCACCACCTCATTGCTGCCCACGCTGCAGAAGCGGCCTTCCAATGTCACCGCCCGGTCCACCGGCACTTCCGTGTCACGGCGAGGGTCGTACAGATAGGAATCCGTACACGCCATCACCATCGCCACGGCCACCAGGACGCCCGCCAGGACTCGGACAACGCGGCTCACGGATTGGCGCTCCCCGAGGGCGGGATTCCGACGCAGTCGTTCTGATTGTTCCACGGGTTGCTCAAGGTATCGGGCCGGCGGAAGTCAGCATCCTCGAAGGCCAGCTCGGGCCCCACCGGGACCCGCACGCTGGGCGGCGCATACTGCGCCCAGGCGCAGGCGGTGCGCCACACGCCGTAGTCCGTGCTCACGCCACTCTCCGGCGCCTCGGCGAACCACACCTTGAAGAGGTTGTAGCCCTGCTTCACGCCCGAGCGGTCCGGCGGCGTGACGAGCTGCAGGTTGGACACGGTGAAGTCGTAGCAGAGGCTGCCGTCAGGACGGACCTCCGCGATGCGCGTCTCGTACTGGTAGCCGAAGCGCTCGTGGAAGGCCTTGTCGCGGCGCGTGGGGTCACTGCCCGCACGCAGCTCCTGGGCGTCGGGGATGCCGTCACCGTCCGTGTCCAGGCCCGACACGCTGTTCTCCAGCGGGTTGAGCCCCCAGCGCGCCTCCAGGCCGTCCGGCACGCCGTCTCCGTCGCTGTCCACGATGCCGGTGCGCGTGCGCAGGTAGTCCTCGGCGAACTGGGACAGGCCGTCACCGTCCGTGTCGCGGCAGACGCAGTTGGGCGTCAGCGGCGAGGCCGGGTTGCACCCGCGAGCGTCCAAATCATTGGCGGCGCGGAAGCCCTGGTCCTCGCGGCGGTACTCGAAGCCGTCATCCAGGCAGTCGCCGTCGCTGTCCGCCACGAAGGTGTTGGTCTTCAGCGTGAAGCTGTTGTCGATGGAATCCGGCACCCCGTCCCCATCACTGTCCAGCACGCGGCCGGTATCTCCCGGCGCGGAGCTGAGCGACTCCACCATCAACGTCTTCATCACGTTGCGCGAGGCGAACGACGAGTAGTCCAGTGCGCCCAGGCCCAGGTTGGAGATTTCGCCCGTGTCGTTGAACTCCTGGTACACGCCGTTGCCGATGTCCGCGAAGCGCCGCAGCAGCCAAGCGGCGATCTTCTTCGCGGCCTCCGGGTAGCGCGCCGGCTCCACGCCCGGGTACACGCCGTAGATGTCCTGGCAGATGGGACCACACGCCCGCACCGCTTCCTGGTTGAAGAGCAGCACCGTGTGCATGCGCAAATCGCCCACGTTGTACTGGTCCTTCAACTCCATCAGCCGCCGCACGTAGCTGAACAACTGGTAGTTCTGGTTGCGGTCCGTCCCCACCTCGAACCCGTCAATCTGGTCCGTGGTGTTGGTGAGGTTGCAGAAGTCGCTCAGTGAGTCCGCCCACGTCAGGTCCGGGTTGTCCGGGTCGGCGTAGACGCTGAGGTTGTCGGTGGCCGAGCAGCGTGGATATGGCGTGCCGTCCGTGAGGAAGACGACGACGTAGCGCGTGCGCGGCAGCAGCTCCGGGTTGGACTGCGCCACCGCGTTGATGTCGCTGGAGATGAGGCTGTAGGCGTAGGACAGGGCGCCCTGGTAGTCGGTGCCCTTGCCCAACTGGCTCTGCAGGCCCTCGATGTAGCTGTCGATGTTGTTGTCCGGCCGGGCGAAGCGGTCCCCCGTCGTGGTGGGCGGCCAGACGTTGCGCACGTTCGTTTCAAAGGGAGCAACGGACACCTGCACGTTGCCGCCCTGCGCATTCACTTCCCGGAACTGCTGCACCAGCCGCTTGAGGGCGCGCACGCGCGCGGGCTCGGTGACGCCCTCCGGGATGATGTCCAGAATTTCCCGGCGCTGGCAGAAGCCGTTGTCGAGCTGCGCGCCCGGCGGGTCGGAGACGCACATGCTGCCCGACTCGTCGATGACCACCACCACCTTCACCGGGAAGCCAGAGGGGCTGGGCGGGCGCGTGCACACCCGCCCCTCGAGCGTCAGCCGGTCATCGAGGTTGGAGAGCGCATCCACCCTCGATTCGAGCATGGCGTCCGAACAGGACCACAGGCCCGAAGCCAGGAGGCCCGCCGCGAGCAGCGAGGTACGAACGAAGCGGCGCATGCGGAAAGGACCTCCTGGAGGGGGACGGCGAGGTTACTGCTGGGGACGGCGGCGGCGCATCAGCACGCTGAGCAGCGCGGCGCCCAGGGCGGTGGCGCTGAAGCCGGCGGGCACTGAGCTGCAGTTGGTGCCCTCCTTCGGGTCATCCCCCACGAGCACCGTGAGGGTGGAGGTGGACACGCGCTGGTCCGGGAAGACGCGGTCGGAGAAGGCCAGGCGCGCGGTCAGCTGGAGCTGGTACTCGCCCTTCTTGTCCGGGACGAAGGTGGGCACGCTGCCGTCGACGTACATGTACTGCCAGTCGCGGCTGAGCGTCACGGCACCCTGCGGACGCTCCACCACCGAGATGGAACCCGAGGGACGCTTCACCACCACCCACTCGTACTCCATGGCCGCGCCGTTGCGGTTGGCGAACAGCGGCGGACGGATGGTGACGCCGGCCTTGTCCGTGCGGAACAGGCCACCGGCGCTGACGGTGAACGGCGACTTCGGGTCCAGGCAGTCGTCGGGGCGCTCGGGGTTCGTCACCAGGCAGTAGCGCGTGTCGCACGCGTCGCCAATGCCGTCGCGGTCGTCGTCGCGCTGGTCGCGGTTTTCGACGGCGGGGCAGTTGTCCTGCGTGTTGAGCACGCTGTCGCCGTCGATGTCGGGGTCGCACGCGTCGCCCACGCCGTCACCGTCCGTGTCCCGCTGGTCGGGGTTGGGCACACCCGGGCAGTTGTCGCTGCTGTCGGAGATGTTGTCGTTGTCCGCATCCACGCGGCACAAGTGAGCCTCTTCGTCCTTGACGATCTGGTCGGGGTTGTAGACGCGGGGGCAGTTGTCGTCGCCGTCCAGTTCACCGTCACCGTCGTCGTCCAGGTCGCAGACGTCGCCCAGGCCATCACTGTCCAGGTCCTCCTGGCCGGGGTTGGGCACCAGCGGGCAGTTGTCTTCCGCGTTGTCGCGGCCGTCGTTGTCCTGGTCCGGGTCGCAGTCGTCGCCGATGCCGTCGCCGTCCGCGTCGCGCTGCTGGAAGTTGGAGAGCGACGCGCAGTTGTCGCAGGCATTGCCCACGTCGTCGCCGTCGTCGTCCGCCTGGTCGCGGTTGGAGACGAAGGGACAGTTGTCGCGGTCATCCGCGCGGCCGTCGCCGTCCGCGTCGTCCGTGTACGACAGCGTGTCGCCGTCGTCCGTGTAGTTGACCCACACGCTGCCGCCCGCGCCGCAGCCACAGCCACCGCCGACTTCCAGCGGCATGCCGCACCGGTCGCCCAGACACTCCGGGTTGTCGGGGTTGTTGTTGGACTGCGCCAGCGCCCCCGTGGGGCCGAGGACGAGGAAAGCCCCCAGCGTGAGGGCTGAAGCGAAACGAGCGCGTGTCATGGTGACTCCTTTCAACGCCGGACGCCTAGCAAGGAACGATCCGTACCAGACACTTGGGGGAAGCCCTGGAATGTCAGTGAGTTGGGCACGAGCAGGGACGCGTCGAACAAAAGGTGTGGGGGGCACTCCCCAGTGAAGGCGAGGGGTCAACCCCACATCCAAGGAGGGCTTCAGGTCCCCGGGATGAAGGTGTCGGGCTCCAGGGGGATGATGCCCGCCGGCAGGCGGCCCCCCTCTTCGCTGTATTGGATTTCCTGGATGAGGAGCGAGCCGATGCCCGCGCCCCGTGGATCATTGTCCCGGCCAGCCTGGAGGTAGAGGTACACCTCGTTGGTGCCCGCCTTGATGACTTCGCCCGGGATGAAGGGATGTGGCCGCTCGCGGGTGGGGACGACGGTGACGTTCTCCACGCGCACCTGGTAGCAGCTGCGGCCGTCCGCGGTGGGCGTGGTCTCCACCAGCTCGTAGCCGTAGCCGCGCTCGCGGTGGAAGTCGAGGTCGGCGCTGAGCGGGTCTCCGTGCGCCTCCACCTCCGACACGTTGGTGATGCCGTCGCGGTCCGTGTCGAGCAGGTCCTCGGGGATGAGCGGGTTCGTCATCACCAGCGCCTCCACCAGGTCCGGAAGCGCGTCCCCGTCCGTGTCACCGATGCAGGCGTTGGTGCCCAGCACGCGCTCCTCGCAGGTGTTGAGCCGGTCACCGTCCTCGTCCAGGGACACGTTGCAGCCGTTGATGACGTCCGGCTGGAGCGGGTCCAGGCCCATGCGGACCTCGACGCCGTCCATCAACCCGTCCTGGTCCGTGTCCTGGCGCCCAGGGTCGGTGCCCATCAACGCCTCATCCTCGTCGGGAAGGCCGTCCCCATCGCTGTCGACGAGCACCTGCCCGGCGCGCACCACCACGTTGCGGTTGTAGGCGAAGAAGCGCTTGAGCTTGAGGGTGTTGGTCCGCGCGGCGTACTGGATGTTGGTGAGGGTGCCTGACAGGCCCGCCGCGTCCGTCTCCAGCGGCTCGGTGCCGCCAGCGTTGGCGATGGCGGCCACGTGCTGGCGGGTGATGGGGTCTGGCGTCTCGCCGCGCACGTAGATGGGCTGCACCACCACTTCGCCCGCGCTGAACTGCGAGGCCAGCGCCTTGATTTCGCCGGTGACGGCGGTGAGCTCACACTGGCTGCACGCCGACGTGTTGCCCAGCGCGCTGCAACGCGAGTCGAGCCCCACGTTGAAGGCCGGGTTGGCGCAGCTGGTGTCCTGGCTGCGCACCACGACGACGATGACGTAGCGCGTGCGGGCGACCTCGCCGCGGCAGGACGTCTGCATGTCGCCCGACAGCAGCGTCTTGGCCAGCCGCAGGGCGGCGCGGACGCTCACGGGGCCGGACTCCTGGTAGGTGGCGTAGCGCGGCAGCGCGGCCTGGAAGTCGGACGCGTCCGAGAAGCGGCCCAGCAGGCCCGTCGCCACCGTGTGGTACGCGACGAGGCCGAACTGGACGAAGGGACCGGAGAAGCGGCTGGAGAGCGTGGACAGCGCATCGGTGGCGTAACCCACCACCTCCCGCTCGACGCCTTCGCCGCCCTGGAGCGCGAAAATCACCTTCGTGGGAAAGGCCTCGCCGCCCGCGAGCGGCACGCAGACGGTGCCGGCGAAGCTGGCGCGGTCCTTCCCGCCAGGGCCACGGCCATTGAGCGCGTAGAGGCCCGCGTCGGAACACGACAGCAAGAGCACGGGAATGAGCCAGACGGACCGCGTGAGGGCGCGCATCAGTCCGATTCTACACCTTAGGCCCCGGTGACAACGCAAGCGCTGGTGACACGAAGCCTGCAAGCACCGCGCAAGTGACACAGCACGGACCGACAATTCGGCCCCCCGTGGAACGGGCGCTGAGCCCCCCGGAGGCGCCGTGACTCCCCGTGTCCTCCGAGCATGGACAGCCAGGTGACGGCCTACAGCGTGAGCAGGAACGCCAGCAGGTCATCGCGCTCCTCGGACGTCAGCGCACTGGCGTGGCCGTGCTGGGGCCCGGACGTCTCCAGCAGCGCGCGCAGCGCGAAGCGCGTCTCCACCACGAGCCGGTTGTCCTTCACTCCATAGCCCGCGGTGGCGCTCGTCAGCAGGGGCCACACATCCCACGCCCCCACCAGGGACGGCGTCGCCGCGCCGGGCACCAGGTCCTGTTGCTCCAGTCTCAGCGGCAGCGCCACCGGCGTGCCCACCTCGAGGTACCGGCCCCGCGTGGCCAGGTCCTGGTCCAACGTGTAGAGGGGCGCCGGGTGACACGTCACACAGGCGCCCTTGCCCTCGAACAGCGCGCGTCCTCGCGCCGGGCGCCCCACCCTCCCGTCCGGCAACGCCACCGTCTCCAACGGTGCGCCGTCCTCGCCGCGATGGGGATTGGGCGGCGTGACGATGAGCGCGTTGAAGAGGGCCAGCGCCTCCACCTCCGACGGCGACAGGTCCGGGTTGCGGAAGCGGTTGCGCGCGCCCACGAAGCGCACCGTGTCCACGAGGCTGACGTGGCTGGCGGGCGTGAAGTACGGCGGCGTGTCGCGGCTGCCTCGCAGCGTCGTGGAGCGGTAGATGCGGTTGGGCTGCGTCTTCTCGTAGAAGATGCCTCCCGTGTGGCCCTCGATGTGGCAGCCGTCACAGGTGATGCCCGTGCGTCCCAGGTCCGCGTAGTAGAGGACCTGCCCCAGCCGGCGTTTGGCCTGCGCGCGAGACGTCTCCACCGGAAGCTGACGCACCACCCGCGCCTTGCCCGCCTTCGCCTCGCGCACGTCCACCACCGCCACCGTCCGGGTGAACCGGTTGAGCACGTACAGCGTGCGCGCGTCGGGTGACAGCGCCAGCGCGCTGGGGCCCGAATGGAGTTCCTCGCCCGCCCTGCCCCGGACCCCGAAGTCCTCGGGCGGCCGGATGCGCGGCGTACCGTCGGGCGGCGCCACCGCCACCTCCTGGAGCACCGCGCGCCGGGCGGGCGCGTCCCCCGACACCAGCGCTCGCGCATCCAACACCCGCACGAGCCCCAGTCCCACGTCCGCCGCGTAGAGGAGTCCCGCGCCGTCGTCCAGCGCCAGCCCCTCCGTGCCGCCCGCGCCGAAGCCCCGGTGCCGCACGTAGCCGCCCCGCGAGGGCTCCACCACCGACACACCGCTGTTCGCGCTCACCTCCATGCGCTGGGGATTGGGCCCCACGTTCGGCCCCAGGCTCGACATGAAGACGTGCCCCAGCCGCTCGCTCGCCACCAGGAAGCGCGGCGCCTTGCCGCCCATCACCTGCTCGCGGAAGCGCTCGGTGTTGCCTCCGACGATGGACACCCCCGGCCCCGGCGCCACCGTGGAGACGAGCGTCCCGTCCTCCTGCCGCAGCAGCTCCAACTGCCCTGTCTGGAGACTGCCCACCGCCAGCAGGTCCTTCCACCGCGCCAGCGCCCGAGGGTTGGGGTCCACCGGCGCCGACCAGCGCACGCGCCCGTCCGCCAGCGACAGCGCCTGCACCTGGTCCCGCACACGCTCGGCCACGAAGGCCACGCCGGCTCGGCCATCCACGGTCAGCCCCTCCGCCCCCAGCGGCGCGGGCAGCACCCGAGGCGCGGCGTCCAGCGCGTCCAGCGCATACAGCCACAGCTCCGGCTGATACCGGTGCGCCACACCCAGCCAGGGCCGGCCGTCCGAATCCGTCCAGGCCGCCAGCGCGGCGGGACCGTCTCCCGTGGCCAGCCGCGACACACGCCCGGTCTCGACCTCCAGCGCGAACACCGTGTCGGTGGGGGGCGAAGTAATGAAGAGCGTGCGCCCATCCGGCGCGGGCACCATCGCCGTCAGGTCAGTGAAGGCCGCGTCGTTCACCACCGTGAGCCGCGCCGCGCCGTCCGACTCGGCGCCGTCCGCCCCGACGAGCCGCGCCTCCACCACCGCCTGCGGCGCATCCTCTGGCAGACGGAGCCCCGCGGGCAGCCGCGCATAGGCGTGCGTGGCGTCCACCACCGTCAACGGCAGGCGCAGCGACAGCGGAGGGCCCAGCGACAGCGACAGCCCCGGCACCAGCCGTTCCCCCTGGATGGAGAGCGGCTGGGATGTCTCATTGCTCGTGAGCCGAGGCCCCACGGATGACAACACAGGGCGCGCCGCGGCGGATACCGGAGCGGGTGCGGCTGTTTCACGGAGCCGATGCACCACCACGCCCGTGGCGACCATCGACACGCTCAGCACCGCCAGCACCGCACGCCTGCGATTCCTGCTCATCCGCGCCCGTAGCATCCGCGCGAGAGCATCCCCCATCCTCCGGCGAACTCGAAACGCAGCACCGCACGCCATCTTTCCAGCGTCCCGGCAACATCTCCGCGTCACCGTGGTGGACGCGCCCCACATGGGGTGGAGTGCCCTCTACACCTGGGTGCGCACGGCGTCACATGCGCGCGCCGGAGTGTGCGTTGACAGCTCGGTACACGCATCGCTTAACCTGTTGATGATGCGACGCTTCCTCTTCTGCATGGCTGTCGCCCAGCTTCTCGGCGTCGGCTCGCTGGTGGCTCCGGCCGAAGCCTGGGCCCAGAGCCGCGGCCGTACCTCGCGCCAGGCGAAGTCCAAGGCCGCCAAGAAGGCGGCCTCCAAGACACCGCCGAAAATCGAGACCAAGGGCTCGTCCGTAGTGGACCCCGTGACGGGCGACGCGGCCACGGCCTCCTCCAACAACGCGCTGCCGCAGCGAGGCCCGGCGCGCATCGACTTCGATGACCGGCTCATCCAGGGACAGACGAACAAGTCCGGAGCCGTGTACCTCTATGACCGCAAGGAACTGAAGACGCGGTCGATGATCCGCGAGCGCGAGAGCTTCCGCTCCGAAACGCTCTCCACGGTGTACGACCACTAGGGCAGCACCGCCCCCCAGCCCTTGAATGGAGCGTCACCGTTGAGCGGCCAGCCCAGCGTCTTGCAAGTCGTCATCCTCCGCGACGGTCTCCTCGTGGGCACCGAGGTGTTCGTCCCGGGCACCTATGCGCTCGGCTCGGATCCATCCTCCGACCTGCGCCTGGATGACCCGTCCGTGGAGCCGCGGCACGCGCTGCTCTACTTCCAGAACGGCCGCGCGGCGGTGCAGGACGCGAGCTCCAGCACGGGGCTCTTCGTCAATGGCCACCGCGTCTCCGCCTGTGAAATCCGGCCGGTGGATGAGGTCCTCTGTGGCCCCTTCATCCTGAAGACGCGCGTGCTGTCTCAGAAGCCGCAGGAGGCCAAGCCGCAGCCGCCGCCCGAGGTCGCCGCGCTGCTCGGCGCGGCCCAGGCGCCCACGCCGTTCGCGGCGCCACCGCAGGTCGCCGCGCCCGCGGCCCCGCTGCCCTCCGCCGCGCCCGCGCGGCAGCTCCGTCCGGCCACGGCGGTCCCGCCCGTGTCCACCGCCACCATGCCCGCCGCGCGCGTGCCACAGCAGGTGGCCGCGGTTCCTCCCGTCCACGTGGCGACGCAGCTGGCCTACCCCACGCCCGCGCAGCCCGTGCCCGCGGTGGCCGTGGTTCCGCCCGTGGCGCAGCAGGCCGCCGTCCACGCCGCTGGCGGCCACGCGCATGGGCTCCCGCAGGCGCAGCCCGCCGTCATCCCCGTGCCTGGAGCGCAGCAGGCTCCCGCGGGCGTACCGGCGAGCACCGTGCCCTCGGCCCGCCGCCGGGCCGCGCCGGAGCCGGCCCCCGCGGCCAACTCGGGCATGCAGTTCGCGGACGAGCTGATGGCGGACCTCGCCCTCGACCCGCTCCCGGAGCCCACGGGGCCGCTGCTGCAGGAGCAGCGCACGCTGGCGCGGCCCACGCATGCGCCGCGCATCGCGCCCGGCAAGGGCACAGCGCAGCTCTACCTGGAGCTGTACTGGGGCGCCATCCGCCGCGACGCGCGCCGCTTCGCGCCGGACAAGAAGAAGCCGGTGCAGGCCTCGCTGGACCTCGAGGGGGCCATGCCCCTGTGGGGCTTCACGCTGCCGGAGGGCGCGCCCTTCACGCTGGCCGAGCCGCTCAACAACGCCTTCCGCCTCTTCGTACCGCCGGGCACCGACGTGGAGAAGAGCGGCGGTGACGGCCGCTTCACCCCCGTCACCGGCGCGGCCCTGGAGTCCGACGGCAGTCGCCGCTTCCTCACGCTGCGCGAGGGCACCGCCGCGCGCCTGACGCAGGGACAGATGTCCCTGGTGGCCTACGCGGCGCCCAAGCCCGCGCGCGTCTTCGTCAACCCGCTCAAGGGCCTGCCCTGGCTGACGCTGACGTGCCTGGGCCTCTTCGCCTCCGCCATGGCCGCGTTCCTGGTCATGAAGCCAGACCAGCCGGAGGTGGCAGACTTCCAGCACAAGAGCCTTCCGCCCGTGGCGCTGCGCCTCATCGCGCCCGAGCCGAAGAAGAAGGAAGAGGTGAAGAAGAAGCTGGAGGCCCTCCAGGAGAAGGTGAAGAAGCCCGCCAAGGAGAAGGTGGCGGAGAAGGCCCCGCCCAAGCCGGCGGAGAAGACGCCACCGCCGCCGAAGCAGCCCGAGAAAGCGGTGGCCGCCGCCACGCCGCCGCAGAACAAGGCGCTCAAGGCGCTGGCCAAGCTGTCCGCCGCGGGCCCCGCTACCAACGACTTGCTCGCCGCCGTGGACAAGCTCGGCAGTGGCCCCGGCAGCAAGAACGCGAAGAACTCCAACTACAAGCTGTCCGGCCTCATCGGGAAGGCCCCCATCGCCAACGCGGGCCTGGGCACCTTCGGGCTGGGCGGCGGCGGCAAGGGCGGCGGCGCCACGCTGGGCGCGGAGCTCTTGCGCGGCAAGGGCGGCGGCGGCATCGGCGCGCTGGGCGCGGGCGGCGTGGGCAAGGGCAAGGTGGGCGGCACCGTCACCCGCGCCACGGCCCGCAGCATCGCCTCCACGCAGGGCACGGTGGACCGTGAGGCGGTGGCGCGCGTCATCAACAGCAACCTGCACGAGGTGCACGGCTGCTATGAGCGCGCGCTGCTCAAGGACCCGGGTCTTGCGGGCAAGGTGGTGCTGGAGTGGACCATCGGCGCGAACGGCCGCGTGGTGGCCGCCAAGACGAAGTCCTCCACGCTGCGCAATGCCTCCGTCGAGTCCTGCATCCTCTCCAAGCTGAAGTCGTGGACGTTCCCTTCCCCCAAGGGTGGCGTCGTCATCATCACCTATCCGTTCCTCTTCAACTCGGTCGGCTACTGACGTGGCCTCAGTCCGCGCGTCCGTTCCCGTCCTCCCCCAGGAAGCCCCCACCGTGCGATACGCCCTGCTCATCCTCTTGCTGCTGACGCCCGGACTCGTCCGCGCGCAGGCCGAGGCGCTGGAGAATCCCGGCGCAGTGTCCGCCATCCAGGAGCGGCGATTCCGGATGCACCACGAGCTGCTGCTCGGCGTCGGCGTGCTGCCGGCCAACGCCTATTACAAGGGCCTGGTGGGCACCGTCGGATACACGTACCACTTCACTGACACCTTCGCGTGGCAGGTCGGGCGCGGCACGTACAGCTACAACCTCCAGACGAGCCTGCGCCGCCAGCTCGAGCGCGACTTCAACACGTCCCCCAACGCCGCGGCCTTCCAGGACCAGGTGCAGTGGATGGTGGGCTCGGACCTCATCTGGAGCCCGCTCTACGGGAAGATGGCCTTCCTCAATGAGTCGGTGCTGCACATCGAGGCCTTCCTGCTGGGCGGCGGCACGGTGGTGAAGCTCGACCGCGACGGCGGCTTCCGGCCCGCCGTCAACGTGGGGCTCGGCCTGCGCCTCTTCACGGGCAAGACGCTGTCGCTGCGCCTGGACGTGACGAACAACACCGTCTTCACGGGCGCCACGCGCGTCATCCAGGTGCCCCTCATCCAGCTCGGAACCGCGTTCAACTTCGGCGCCACGGAATGACCTCCCGCTCGCTCATCGCCGCGCTCACCAGCGCCGCGCTCCTCGTGTCTCCAGCGCCCGCCGACGCGCAGTCTCCGGCCGCCGCGCAGCCCACGTCCACCGCCCCCGCGGCCGCGCCCACCCAGGGCACGCCTCCGGCGGGAGCAAAGGCCCCCGGTGACGCCAAGGCCGACGCGCCCGACGCCGGCAAGCCCGCCGCGAACGCTCCAACGGCGGGCGCGGAAGCCCCGCCGCCCGCGCCGCAGAAGGTGGACCCGGGCGTCTTCGACAAGGCGCTCAAGGACTACTTCGACGGCAAGCCGCGCGACGCCGCCGGGCCGCTCCACGCCTGGCTGCAGGCCGCGCCCAAGACGGACGAGAACTACGCCTGGGGCCAGTACTTCCTCGCGCGCAGCCTCATCGACCTGGGGCTGACGCACGCGGGCGCCTCGTACCTGGCCCGCATCGCCCGCGAGCGCTCCAACCCCAACGTGCTGCCTCGCGCCCTGGACACGCTCAAGGCGCTGACAGACCGGCCGCACGACGAGGTGATGATTGACCAGCAGGTGTTCGGCGCGCTGGACCTGGGCTTCCTCCCGGAAGACACGGGCGCGTATGCGCACTATCAGCAGGGTCTGGTGGACCTGCGCGTGGGCAACGAGCGCTGGGCCAACACCCACTTCGCCAAGCTGTCGGAGACCAGCCCCGAGGCCAGCCGCGCGAAGTTCGCGCTGCTCGTCACCCGGCTGAAGCAGGTGAAGGAGCCGTCGGACGAAATCATCTCCGACTTCCTGGCGCTGTCCGAGGACGAGAAGCTCACCCGCGAGGCCCGCAACGAGGCGGCGCTGGCGGTGGCGCGCCTGCGCTACGAGCGCAAGGACTTCCAGGGCGCGTTGGAGGCGTATGACCGCGTGAAGCTGCCCGAGCTGGACCCGGGCCGCGCCAGCCTCTACCTGGAGGAGGCGTGGACCCGCTACAAGCTGGGCGAGCTGCGCGCGTCGCTGGGCATCCTCACCACACTGGACGCGCCGTCCTTCCGCGACGAGTTCCTGCCGGACAAGTACCTGCTGCGCGCGCTCATCTACCGCGACTTGTGCCACTACCTGCCGGCCAAGCGCGCCGCCAAGGAGCTGACGCGGCGCTTCGCGGACTCGCTGGAGGCGGTGCGCAACCGCGAGGACCTCACCCAGGACGTGCGCCTGCGCCGCGCCGCCAACGCCCGGGGAAGCACCCAGCGCGCCGCGCGCTTCCTGGAGACGTTGGAGCTGGAGGGCGAGCGGCTGGGCCGCTACGCCGGCAGCTTCGGCGACCGGCTCTTCTCGCACCTGACGAAGCTCTATGACTTGTCCCGCGCCGAGGCGGTCCGCGTCCATGACGCGCGGCTGGCCGAGGCCGTCCGCCAGGAAGCGGACACGCTGCTGCGCGCCGCCGAGCAGGTGCGCCTGATGGAGTACGAAGTGGGCCTGAAGCTGTACGAGCGCGTGAAGAAGGGCGCGCGGATTGTCGCGCCGGAGGACGAGCAGATTCTGTCGCCCACGCAAACGGCCTACCGTTTCGACGGCGAGTACTGGAACGACGAGCTGCGCTCCTACCGGGTCCGCATCGACAGCCGCTGCATCGAGGAGACGCCATGACCGGCCACCTGACGGGCCTGATTGCCGCCGCGATGCTCGCGGCCGCCCCGGGTGGCGCTGGACGTCCCGGCCCGGGCATCAACCCGATTGTCTCCAAGGCCAAGGAGCGCGACGAGCTCATCGCCAAGCTCAAGCGCGACATCTTCAAGGTGGACCGCGCCATCGGCGAGACGGAGCGCCTCATCTCCAAGAGCCGCAACGCGCCCTACCTGCCGGACCTCCAGTTCCGGCTGGCCGAGCTCTACGTGGAGAAGAGCCGCTACGTGTACTACCTCCAGGCCGAGTCGCGGCCGGAGGGGGCCAGCGGCGCCATCGTCTCCCCTGAGACGCGGCTGCTGAAGCAGAAGGCCGTGCAGATGTACTACCGGCTGCTGCGCGAGTATCCGGACTTCAAGGACGGCGACCAGGTGACGTTCTACCTGGCGCACGAGCAGCGCGAACTGGGCCAGTTCGACGAGATGCTCAAGACGCTCGGCGACCTGACGCGCAAGTTCCCTGGCAGCCCGCTGCGCCTGGAGGCGGAGCAGATTCTGGGCGACCACTTCTTCGACAAGGCCGACCTGGGCGAGGCGGAGAAGCACTACCAGGCCATCCTGGAGGCCCCGCCTTCGCCCGTGCACGACCTGGCCCGCTACAAGATGGGCTGGATTCGCGTGAATCAGGCCAAGCACGCGGAGGCCGTCACCTTCTTCGAGGCCGCGGCCGCCAGCGCGCCGCTGCCCGGCGTGGACGTGAAGAAGGCGCTCAACGTCAAGCGCGAGGCCCTGCTGGACCTCGTGTACAGCTACACCGAGGCCAAGCCCCCCAAGGGCGCGCTCAACTACTTCGAGAAGCTCAGCGACAGCCGCGCCACGTACGCGCTCGCGCTGGACAAGCTGGGCAACCGCTACTTCATCAAGCAGCAGTACGAGTGGGCCATCCCCGCGCTGCGCAAGCTGATGGAGATTCAGCACGACCCGGAGCTGGACCTGGAGCGCGGCCAGAAGCTCTACGACGCCATCAAGGCCTCCAAGGGCAAGGTGCTGCCGGACCCCGAGGACCTGAGAATCCTCGTGCGCGCCGCGGTTCAGAGCAAGACGGACCCCGAGTTGGCGGAGGCCGAGCGCAAGAAGCACCTGGTGGAGCTGGAGGAGATGGCGCGCGACCTCTCCACCCTGCTCCACGTGGAGGCGCAGAAGAAGAACGACAAGGCGCTCTACGTGAGCGCGGCGGAGGCCTATCAGGCGTACCTGGGCCTCTTCCGGCCCGAGCAGCACGTGCGCACGATGATGAAGAACCGCGCGGACGCGCTGTTCTCCGCCAACGCGTACCCCGAGGCCGCGCGCCAGTTCGAGGAGCTGGCCCGCTACCAGGTGAAGGCCAAGGACGCGAAGGGTGAGGAGGAAGCGCTCAACGCCGCGCTGCTGGCGCACTTCTCCACGCTCAAGCCGGAGGAGGCGCAGACGCGCAACGCCTTCGAGGTGGCGGACGCGCGTCAGGCCATGAAGCTGCTGGGCGCCGACTTCGTGTCGCGCTACCCCCGCAGTGAGAATGCCCTGGTGGTGAAGTTCAACATCGCCCGCGCCTACTACGAGGACGGCGAGTACCCAAAGGCCGCGGAGCTGTTCACCGCCTTCGCGCTGAGCCACCCGCAGCACAAGGAAGCCCCCATCGCGGGCAACCTGGCGCTGGACAGCCTGCGGCAGCTCAACGACTTCAAGGGCCTGGATGAGACGGGAAAGAAGCTGCTGGGCGCGCCGCTGCCGGCCAGCTTCCGCGCGGACGTGCAGAAGATTCTCACGCAGAGCCGCGCCGAGGCGCTGGATGAGCTGGCCCTGCAGAGCGCCCAGGAGACGGGCGACGTCATCCAGGGCCTGGTGAAGGTCGCCGACGAGAACAAGAACTCCGACATCGGCGAGAAGGCGCTCTACGGCGCGTTCACCGCGGCGCGCGAGAAGCGTGACATGCAGGCCCAGCGCGAGCTGGGCACGAAGCTGGTGCAGGACTACCCGAAGAGCCAGTACCTGTCGGACGTGCTGCTGACGCTGGGCCGGCACGCGGCGGAGGCCGCGGCGTTCGGCGAGGCGGCGGGCTGGTTCGAACAGGTGGGCCAGAAGCTGGGTGGCGACTTCGCCGCCGTGGACGGCTGGCTGGCCGGCGCGCGGCTGCGCATGGCGCTGGGCGAGCACAAGGAGGCGGCGCGTGACCTGGAGGCCGCCGCCGACATCGCTGGCGCGCGCAAGGCGGACATCCTGGTGATGCTGGCGGAGACCCGGCTGAAGCAGAAGGACTACGCCCGCGCGAAGACGGCGGCCGAGGCCGCGCTGAAGCTGGACCGCCACAGCGCCGCCGCGGCGGCGGTACTGGCCGAGGTGCAGGCCACCACGGCGCCCAACGCGCCCGCCGACGCGCTCATCGCCACCCTCACCACCGCGGTCCAGGGCCCCAACGGCGGCACCGAGGAGGCGGCGAAGGGCCTGTGGTACCTGGGCGAAATCCTCTACCGCGGCTACAAGGACCTGCCGGCGGACCAGGTGGAGGAGAAGGTCGCCGCGCTCCAGAGCATGGAGGGCATCTACACGCAGGCCGCGTCGCTGGGCTACGCCGAGTGGGCGGTGGCCTCGCTGTGGAAGCTGGCTCTCGCATACGGCCACATCGCGGACGTGGTGGAGGGCACGGCCGTTCCCGCGGGCCTCTCCGCCGCGGAGGCACAGCAGTTCCGGGCCGCGGTGAAGGAGCAGGTGACGCCGCTGAAGGCGCGCTCCGACGAAGCGTTCAAGGCCTGCTTGTCCCGCGCCGAGTCCCTGGAGGTCTTCAGCGCCGCGGTGGTGGGCTGCCGCGCTCGCACGGAGACGGCGGCGCTGCCGGTGCCGCAGCCGGGCACGCCCACGCAGCCGGCGTCGCTGGAGGAGCTGCGCAAGAAGGCCGAGCGCACGCTCAACGCGGAGGCGCTGGAGGCACTGGGTCTGGCCTACCTGGACGCGCGCCAGTACGGCATGGCGCAGCTCACCCTGGGCCGCGTCACGGAGCTGCAGGACACGCGGGCCTCGGCGCACTCCGCGCTGGGTCTGGCGCTGCTCCACATGGGTGACGCCATGGGCGCGCGCGAGGCCTACGGCCGCGCCATGGACTCCGACCCCACCTTCGGCAAGGCGCGCCTCAACCTGGCCGCGCTGCGCTGCCGCTTCGGTGACGTCGACGGCGCACGCCGCGAGCTGGCCGTGCTCAAGGACGTGGCCTCGCTGGGCGGCAACGACGTGGATGGCGGGTGGAAGGCATGCAAGTGAGGCCCTCGCGTGCATCGTGGCTCGGCGCCCTGCTCACCGCCCTCCTCTGCGCTTGTGGCGAAGAGGGCGGGCGGCTGGAGGGCAGCGTGACGTCGCTGCTCGACCTGCGCTACGACCGCGCGGAGGCGCAGCTGGCCGAAGGTGAGCTGGCGGTGAGCTTCGTCACCCAGCAGGGCACGGGCACCAACACGGTGCTGAAGGTCAGCGCCCAGGTGCAGGACATGCTCCCGGAGGGCTACACCGGCTCGCTGGACGTCAACCTGGCGGAAGTCCTGGCCAACGGCGCGCAGCGCGGCGCCATTGGCCGCAACGTGCTGGATGAGCCGGCGCGGACCTTCCCGGAGCTGCGGGTGGGTGGGCTGAAGGTGAAGGCCCTCCCCAGCCAGCAAGGCCAGCGCATCTCCGGCGAGTTCCACGTCACGTTCGTCAACGGCACCCACACCTATTCCGGGCGCACCATCTTCGGAAGCTTCGAGGCGACGGTTCCATGAAGCGCTTTGTCCTGCTCACCCTCCCCCTGCTCTCCGCGTGCGGCGCCAGCTACAACATGCGCGTGCCCGACTCGATGGAGAAGAAGCTCCCGTACGAGGCGCGCATCGAGCTGCTGGAGGCGGAGAACAACCTCGCGCTCGCCATCGACAGGGTGGACGAGGCCGACAACGAGATTGGCCGCGCCCGCGACAACATCCGCCGCGCCCGCTCCCGCCAGGAAGCCGCGGAGGATGAAGTGGACCGCGCGTCGGACGAGGTGTCTCGCGAGGTGGCGAAGCTGGCCATCGCCGAGGCCGAGGCCCGCGTGGAGTACCTGCGCGCCCGGCAGCGGCTCAGCGTGGGCCTGCGGGACGTGGAGCGGCTGGCGCTGCGCTGCGCCTTCGCCGAGTTCGAGCTGGCCCGGCTGCAGGCCGCCCGGAAGGCGAAGGTCGAGGGCAGCGAGCGGCTGGACCCGAAGGAGTTCGAGGAGCAGGTCTCCGAGTGCAAGGCGGAGGTGAAGGAGGAACGCGCCGAGCTTGCTGGAGACGAGAAGGAAGAGAAGACGGCGCGGGAGGCGTGGGAGGCGAAGAAGGCGGCGCTCGCAAAGAAGACCTTCGACGCCCGCGCGAGTCCCTACGTGGAGAACCTATAATGAAGACTGCCAGCTTCCTGGTGCTCCAGCTCCTCACCGCGCAGACCGCCGAGCCCGACACGGCAACGCTCGAGCGCACCGCCGCCGTGGAGAGCGCGCGGTTGGCCGAGTCCCCCGACGACGCGGATGCCCTGTACCGCCTGGGCACCGCCTTCCTCGCGCTCAACACGCCGAAGAAGGCCGTGGCGCCCCTGAAGAAGCTGGTGGCCCAGGAGCCGGACCTCATCCCGCCGAAGCTGGCCCTGGCCCGCGCGCTGCGGCTGTCCGGTGAGCCGGAGCAGGCGCGCATGGTGCTGGACACGGCCATCGCCGCCTTCCCCGAGGAGTCCACGCTCCGGGCCGAGCGAGGCCTGCTGGCGCGCGTGCTGGACGAGCGCGACGTGGCCATCAGCCAGTACGCGGTGGCAGTGGAGCTGGCCCCCCAGGACGCGGAGCTGCGCTTCAACCTGGGCGAGGCCCTGCAGCGCGCCAGCCGCACGGACGACGCCATCGACGCCTACCGCGAGGCGCTGAAGCTGGACGCGAAGCTCAACGTGGCCCGCGTGAATCTGGGCAAGGCCCTGGCGGAGAAGGGCCTCAACGGCGAGGCCAAGGAGACGCTGCGCGAGGCCACCCGGCAGAAGCTGGGTGACACCGAGGCGCACTACAACCTCGGCGTGCTCCTCATGCGGGAGAACGACCTGGACGGCGCCATCGCCGAGTACCAGCGCACGCTCGCCGCCGCCCCCAAGCACGCCAGCGCGCACAACAACATGGGCGTGGCGTTCAACGAGAAGGGCGACCCGCGCAAGGCCACCGACGCCTTCCTCAAGGCCATCGCCGCGGACCCGAAGTTCGCCGAGGCGCACTTCAACCTGGGGCTGGCGTACTACCAGCTCGGTGACTTCGCCCGGGCCACGAAGGCGTTCGAAAGGGCCGTGGTGCTGGAGCCGCAGCGGTCCAGCGGGCCGTACACGCAACTGGGCCACCTGTACCTGACGCAGGGCAAGAAGAAGCAGGCTGTGGAGGCCTTCAAGACGGCCATCGCGAAGAGCGCCGAGGACGGGAAGAAGACGACGGAGGCGTACCAGGGCCTTGCTCGCGCGTGGCTCAGCCTGGGCAAGGCGGACGAAGCGGTGGCCACCCTGAAGACAGCCGTGGGCGCCTTCCCGAAGGACGCGAGCGCCCGCGCCGCCTATGGCGAGGCCCTGCGCGCCAAGGGTGACTTGGATGGCGCCATCGCCGAGTACGAAGAGGGTGTCAAGCTCGCCCCCACGCCGGAGAACCGGCTGGCGCTCGCGGATGTGTACGCGCAGAAGCGGGTGAGCGCGAAAGCACAGCCGCTCTACAAGGCCCTCCTGGACGAGGACCCCACCAATCGCGCCGCGAAGCTGGCGCTCGCGGACCTGCTGCTGGCCATGGGCGACTATGTGGCGGCGGAGGGGCTGCTCAAGCCCAAGGACGGCGAAGAGGCCGACACCGCGGCGCTCGCACGGCTGGGCATCGTCCACTCGCGGCGTGGGCGGCCGGAACAGGCCGTGTCGGAGCTCGAGGCGGTGGTGGCGAAGGATCCGGCGCAGTTGGAGGCTCGCGCGGAGCTGGGCTTCATCTACCTGCGTGGCGGCGACGGCGCGAAGGCGAGGAAGGTGCTGACGTCCGTGCTGTCGGTGGACCCGCGCCACTCGCTGGGCCTGCTGTACATGGGCCACACGCTGTACCAACAGGGCAACACGAAGGGCGCGGAGAAGTCCTTCCGCAACGCCGTGCAGGCGGACCCGAACTTCGCCGAGCCGCACAACGCACTCGGGCAACTGCTGGAGGCGACGAAGCGCATCGACGAGGCAAAGGATGCCTACAAGATGGCCGTGCAGTTGCAGCCGGACCACCCGGATGCGAGAAACGCGCTGAAGCGGCTGACGGCGTCCGCGCCCACGCAGTAGGCCGCTCGCGGAACGTCTCGCCGCAATGCATGCGGCGAGATGGGCGGAGGGTGTGCACTCCCACGCCATAGGCGTCTCGCGGAACGTCTCACGGCAAGGCCTGCGCGCGAGCCCACAGCCGCGTGGACAGATGCGCGCATGGGCATCGCGTCCGCGCAGTCCTGTGCGGAGCTCTCCTATGCCGGCACGCCCAGCAACACCGCGCCCACGGCGACGAGCGCGGCGCCCGACAGTTGCCGTCGGCCCAGGCGCTCACCCTGGAGCGCCGCGAGCACCAGCGCGAAGGCGATGGAGGTGTTTCGAAGCGTCAGCACCACGCCTGCGCCTCCCCCTGCCAGCGCCGTCAACAACAGGCCGAACGACAACGCGGAGATGAGCCCCGCCGTCAGAACGAGGCCCGGTGCGAGCAAAGCCTCCCGGCGGAAGGCAGCCCACCCCTGCTGGCGGCCCCGCTCCAGGATGAGCACGGGCAGCGCGACGAGCAGGCCGGTGGCGAACAACGCAGGAGGCTGCGCGCCCGTCCCCAGCGCCATCTTGTAGCTCAAGTGGTAGCCCGCGATTCCCACCGCCGACAGGGCCGCCCACGCCACGCCCGTCCCCATGGCCCCCGAGGAACGGGACAGGTTCATCACCGCCAGCCCAACGCAGAGCAGCGCCACGCCCGCCGCCGTCCACGAGGACACCGCCTCCCCCAGCCACAGCACGGACACGGGCCAGACGAGCAGCATCGCGCCGCCACGCGACACCGTGTACGCAAGCCCGAGTGGCGCCTGACGCAGCGACCGCGCGAGCCCCGCGAGGTAAACGCTCTCACACACGCCCGCCCACAGCGCCCAAACGAGCCCCTCCGTGCTGGAGAACGCGGGGCCACGCATCCCCAGCGCCCAGATGCCACTGGCCAGGATGACCACGGACATGACGCTCACCACGCCCACTTCCGGATTGGGATGACGCTTGAGCAGCGCGTTCCAAGCCGCGTGCAGGAACGCGGACGACAACACCAGCACCAGCGCAGCAGTCTCCAATGCGGCTCCTCGACGACGACCCACGCCCGTGACTACTCCAATCCCCGCGCGGGCGCAGCGCCCCCCTTGGAGGCCGTTCGCGAGCTCGCTGTTCGGAAATGTCGGGAGATTTGCCGCTTCGAAACGCAATGCGTGGCACCTCCGCGCCCGCCGAACGGGGACGGGGTGACGAGGCACGACAGCACGCCCGATGTGCGGTGTGGGCGCACCGGGCAGACCACGGCTTCCCTGCCCGTCTGCCGCCAGCGGAGCGAAACGGCGCCCCCCACGGGAAAGGCCCTGGGCCATCACGCGCGGTGTGGAGGGGCACCGGGCGCCCAGGGCGTTTCCCGCGGGGAGCTGAATCCAGCGGGCACGGCTCCGTCCGTGCTCAGGGAGTCAGCGGCGCGCGGCCCTCCGGGATGACCAGGGGACCGGGCGAGCCCGGCCATTCGACGACCTGCACGCGCAGACCGAAGACGCGGGCCACCAACTCCTGGGAGAGCACCTGCGCCGGTGCGCCCAGCTCAACCACCCGGCCCTCGGCGAGCACGGCCATCCGGTGCGCGTATCTCGCGGCCAGATTGAGGTCATGCAGCACCGCCAGCACCGCGCCACCCGCCTGGGCGAAGCGCGCCGCCGCCTCCAGCACGAGGTGCTGGTGGGCCAGGTCCAGGCTTGCCGTCGGCTCGTCCAGCAGCAGGTAACGGTGTCCGGATGCCAACGGTTCGGAGAGCTGAGCCAGCACCCGCGACAACTGCACACGCTGCCGCTCGCCCCCCGACAGCGTGAGATACGAACGTGAAGCCAGGTGCCGCGTGTCGGTGGCATCGAGCGCCGCCACCGCCGCCGCCAGGTCCGCGCTGCCCTCAGCGCGGCTCGAATGGGGACTCCGTCCCAGCAGCGCCACCTCCAGCGCCGTGAAGCCGAAGCCCAGCGACGACTCCTGGGGCAGCACGCCCAGCCGCATGGCGCGCTCCCGCGGCTTCCAACGCGACAAGGGAATGCCGTCCAGGAGCACCTCGCCCGTCGAGCACCGCAGCTCGCCCGACATGGCGGACAGCAGCGTGGACTTGCCCGCGCCGTTGGGCCCCACGACGGCCAGCACCTCACCGGGCTCCAGCGTCAAATCCATGGGCCCCAGTGTCCGCCCACGGCCACGCCACACCTCGATTCCACGAACCTCCAGGCTCATGCGGCCCCCTTGCGCGACAACAGCCCGATGAAGACGGGAACGCCCAGCACGGACGTGAGCGCGCCCACGGGCAGTTCGGAGGGAATGGCCGCCGTGCGAGCCAGCAGGTCCGCGCCCACCAGCAGCGAGGCCCCCAGCAAGGCGGAGGCACTGAGCAGCCGCCGGTGGTCCGGTCCCAGCGCCAACCGCAGCAGCGCGGGCACCAGCAAGCCCACGAAGGCGATGACGCCGGTGACGGACACCGCGGCCCCCACCCCCAGGGCCGCGGCGAGGATGAGCCGGCGCTTGAGGCGCTCGACATCCACGCCCAGGTGCCACGCCTCGCGCTCTCCCAGCAGCAGGAGGTTGAGGGTGCGCGCCTCACGCAGCAGCAGGCCCAGCGCGATGAGCAGCGGTAGCGTGGCTGCCCCCACCACGTCCCAGGACGCACCGCCCAGGCTGCCCCAGGTCCAGAACGTGATGGAGCGGAGCTGCGCGTCCGTTGCCATCTGCGTGAGCAGACCGATGCCCGCGCCCGCCCCCGCGCTGACAGCCACGCCCGCCAGGAGGATGCGCGCCGTCTCCGTGCGACCGCCGCCCCCACCCAGCCGGTGCGCTAGCAACGTGGCGCCCAGCGCGCCCAGGAAGGCCGCACCCGGCACCGCGAGCATCCGCAGCGAGCCCAGGTGGGCGCTGAGGGCCACGTCCATGACGATGGCCGCCACCGCCCCCAGCGCCGCGCCGCTGGAGGTGCCCAGCAGGCCGGGCTCCACCAGCGGGTTGCGGAACAACGCCTGCAGCGCGGCACCACAGGTGGCCAGCACCGCGCCCACCATGATGCCGAGCGTCACGCGCGGCAGGCGGATGGACAGCAGCACCGCCTGCTGCACGGACTCCAGCTTGTGGCCGATGTCCAGGCCCACCTGCTCCAGCAGACTGCCCGCCAGTGCCAGCAGAGGCACCGGCACCGCGCCCACGGCGAGCGACAGGAGCACCACGCCCAGCAGCAGCGCCGTCAGCAGCAGCCACGGGCGCGGAGCTGCTGGCTGGATGGGCTCCTGGGTGCGGTAGGTGGCGGAGACGGGCGCAATCTCCGACGCACTCATTTGCGGCCCCGAGCCGGGGACATGTACCCATCCTGCAAGCGGCTCACGGCCTTGCCCAGGTGAGGCCCCAGCCCCATGAAGTGGACGTCGTCCACGGTGATGAGGCGCCAGCCGCGCACCTGCGACAGGCCGGGCGTGCGCGACAGGCCCTCCTCTCCGCCCACCGGCTCCAGGGAGCTGGCCGGCATGAGGATGAAGTCCGGCGCCGCTTCGACCACCGCCTCCGCCGTCAGCGGCTTGTGGCCCGCATAGCCGGCGATGGCATTCACGCCGCCCGACAGCGTGACGAGCTCGCCCGCCGCCGTCCCGGCGCCCGCCACCATGAGGACGTTGGCCCCGCGCGCATACAGCGCGAGGACCCGCGGCTGCTTCGCGTCCTTGCGCGCCGCCGTGCGCTCCTGCGCCTTGCGCAGGTCCGCGTCCAGTTGCTTGACCAGGGCCTCACCCTGCTCGGCCTTGCCCAGGCGCTGCGCGAGCGTCCGGATGCGCTCGCGCGTGGCTTCGACGGTGTGCTTGTTCGGCAGCACCACCACGTCCACGCCCACCGTCTTGAGCTGCTCGAGCACGCCTGGAGGGCCCGCCTCCTCGGACGCCAGCAACTGCGACGTCCCGAGCGCGACGATGGCCTCCGATGACAGCGCCCGCTGGTAGCCCACCTTCGGCGACTTCCGGGCGACCTCCAACGCCAGGCTGGTGTCGTCCACGCCCACCACCTGCCCGCCCGCGCCCAGCGCGAAGACGGTTTCGGTGATGGCGGGGCCGACGGTGACCAGCTTCGCCGCGTTGACCGGGGCCTTGGCCGCGGCCGCCGTCTGAGGCTTCGCGGGCGCCGGCCCCGCCGCGTGCGCGAGCGAGGCCACCGCCATGAAGACCCACGACAGCCCGAACGCGCGGCTCATCGCGATACCTCGCTCGCGGGCAGCGCCTTGGCCAGCTCCTCGGCCAGCGCGCGCCACTCGGGCGACTCGGGCTGCCCCGGCTTCCGCTTGCCGAAGATGAGCGCGATGTTTTCCCCCGCCTCGTTGAACAGCTCCAGGGACGTGACGACGCCGTCCCGCGTGGGCTTGCGCACGACCCACGCCGAGTGGACGTGGTCCGCGCGGACGTGGAGGTTGAAGCCCGCGTCCAACACGTTCATCCACGGGCCCATCGGCTTCACGTTCTTCACCGGGCCGGTGTGAATCTGGATGCAACCGGGGTTGCCCACGAAAATCATGATGGGCAGCTCCGTCGCGGACGCCTTCTCCAGCACCCACGTCAGCGAGGACGTCGCCACCGGGGTGGTGAGCTCCGGCTCGGCCAGGCGGAGCGCCTGGGTGCGCCCCACGCTGAAGCGGTTGAGCAGCATGAAGAACTCATGCGTGTCCTGGAGTGCGCGCCAGCCGGAGCGCAGCCCCTCCGCGTCAATCTCACTGTCGGGCTTGGGCGCCGCCGCGGGCGTGGCCGGGACGATGCTGAGCACCGGCGACTGGTCCGCGTGGGTGAACTCCTTCACCAAGGTGTCGAACGTCTCCTCGCGCCCGGCCTCCTCCACGTAGAGCTTGTGGATGGCCGTCCCCGACGCGTCGAAGAACTGGAGGCTGCGGCGGATGCCATCGCCGTGCGGCTCGCGGATGGCGAAGCCGAAGCTCCAGCGCGTGAAGAACAGACGCAGGTCGATTTCCTCGTCCAGCACCAGCCCCTGCTTGCCGTGCAGCTCGATATTGCGCCAGATGCCGCGCTTCTCGTGCACGGCATGCGCGTTGCGCGTGAGCGACATCACCCGCCCCAGCGACTCGAAACGGGGCAGGAGCGCATCCAGCCGGAGGTCCAGCCGGACGACGCTCTCCCCAAGTCCCGTGGCGAGCAACTGCGCTTCACTCACACCCAACTGCTCGGCGGCGTCACGGATACGGGTGCGAGGCTGCTCCTCGCGGAGGGTCTGCCAGCGCTGGCGCAGACGGGTGGACTCGGAAACGACATCAGAGTTCGCGGTCTGATTCATGTTGGACACCTGAAAGTGGAAGGGGGCTCAGTACGAGGACGGCTGCGTTACGGCGCTGCCGCTGGAGGCGGGGCCAGGCACCTTCGCCCAGCGGAGCGACAACATCCCCGGCGTGCCCGCATCGTCGTAATAGGACTGCATGGCGACCTTGAAGTAGTCACCAGCGTCGGAGCGGACGACGTACACATTGCGACGCGCGGTGAGGGCGTGCGTCGTCATGTCGTAGGCGTACCACCCGTCGCCCTGCTGGAAGGCGCTGTCCGGGTCCTCGCCCCGGTCCGGGCCGTCCTCGGCATCCGCGACGTAGCCGTCCGCCGGCGCCTGCGTCACCGCCGCGAAGTCCGTCTCGAGGAGCACCGCCACCGCCACGTTGCCGGTACCACTCACGCCGCCCCGGGTGCGGACGTTGAAGCGGTTGAAGGCCAGGTCCCAGACAGTGTCCTCGGAGGCGCTCACCTGCGCGCCCTTGTCCAGGTCCAGGCCAATCCAGTCCGCGCTGCTAGTCGCGTTCACGGTGGTGGTGTACGAGCCGTCATCGTTGGCCACGTGATTCACGTGGGAGCCATCCGTCGGCTGGCTCTCTGGCGCCAGCTCGAGGTCATCGCCGCACGCGGACAGGGAACCAGCCAGCAGCAGGGCGGCAGCGCGGCCCAGGAAGGAGGAACGGGGAGAGAAGCGGGACATCGGGACTCCGTGAGTGAGAGGTGGAAGGGAGCGTCAGAGCCGGGCGGAGATGCCGGCCTGGATGGCGCGAGGGGGAATGGGGAGGTCGGTGGGGTTGCCCGCGTTCGCGAGGTTGGTGCCCAGCACGAAGAACTGGAGTTCCTCGCACATGCGCCAGCCCAGCCGGGCATCCACGGTGACGTAGCGCTTGGCGTCGTACGGGTTGGCGACGCCGTCACCGTCCGTGTCCGGGAAGAAGGGACGCGGCCCCACGAGCGCGCCGCGCACCCAGGCCTCCAGGCCCGACGTCCGGTGACGCCAGGTGGCCTGCGCGGTGAGGCGATGGCGCGCCTGCCCTTCCAGCGCCAGCCCCGTCTCCTCCGAACGGCCGTCGGTGAGCGTGTAGCCCAGCTCCGCGGAGATGCGGCCAGGCAACTGCTGACGCACGCCCAGCTCGCCGCCGAGCACGCGCGCACGCGCGATGTTCACGTAGGTGAAGAGCTGCTGCGGACCGACCATCTCCGTGGAGACGCCGATCATGTCCTGAAGGTTGTGCTGGAAGGCGCTCACCCACAGGAGCGAGGACTCCGCGGGCTTCACCTCCACCGACAGGTTGAAGCTGCGCGAGCGCTCCGGACGCAGGTCCGGATTGCCGTGCACCCGGTAACCCACGCTGGGGTTCTCGAAGTCGAGCAGCATCTCCTGGAAGCCCGGCGCCCGGAACGCCCAGCCGTAGCTGCCGCGCAGCGTGAGCCAGGACGTCGGGTCCATGCGCGCCGCCAGCCGGGGCGTCACCGCCGTGCCGAACTGCGTGTCCGTGTCCACGCGCGCGCCCGGCACCAGCGTCAGCTTCCAGCGCGGCACCAGGGTCCAGTTGTCCTGCACGTAGATGGACGCGCGGGCGCGCTGGCCGGTGCCGTCTTCGCCCAGCCGGTCCGCCTGCAACCATTCGCCGAGCAGCTCCGCGCCCACCACGAAGGCGTGGGCGTCTCCCAGCTTCGCGTCCAACTGCGCGCCCAGCCGGCCCTGCTGCTCGCGCGTGTCCTCGATGGTGTCCAGCGCGTTGGAGCGGCGCTGGTCCCTCAGGTAGCGCCGGTTGAACCACGCATAGGCACCGTCCACGCGCAGCGAGGCGTTGTCGGACAACGTCCACCGGGGAGACAGGCGCACGGAGAGCGAGTCATCCCGGCTGGCGCGGTCGAAGATGGCGCCCGTCACGCCCACGTCCACGCCGCGCTGCACCCGCCGCGCATAGGTGGCGTTGGCCTGCAGCGCCGTGCCCTCACTGACGCGCAAGTCACCGCCCGCGGACGCGTCGATACCATCCAGGCTGCTGCCCGTGGTGCCGATGCTCGTCGGGTCCAGGAGGTACGCGTCCCGCCGCGCCAGACCGCCGCTCAGACGCAGCCCCCAGTTCTCCCCCTTCGCCTCGCCGGTGGCGTCCAGTTCCAGCCGCTGCATGGAGCCGTAGGAGGCGCGCAGCTCGGCGCCCAGCGGACGGCGGGCACGGCGGGTGATGAGGTTCACCACGCCCGCCACCGCGTCGCTGCCGTAGAGGACCGACGAGGGGCCCTTCACGATTTCCACCTGTTCGATGTCCTCGGTGGACAGGCGGGACAGGTCCACGCTTCCGGCCACCCGGCCGGCCACGCGCTCACCGTCCACCAACACCAGGACGTACTCCGGCGACAGGCCCTGCAGCTGCACCGTGGCGCCCGCGAACGTCTGGACCACCTGGAGCCCAGGGTGCGCGGCAAGCAACTCCGACGCGTCCCGCGCCCCGCTGGCCAGGATGTCCGAGCGGGTGATGACCTCCGTGGCCACCGCCGAATCCTCGAGCCGCTCCGGCGAACGCGACGCCGTCACCACCGTGCGCGCTTCCGGCAGCGCCTCCGCGTCTAACGCGGGCTCCGGCCCCACATCGGCCTGGGCCACCTGCGCATCGGGCGGAGCCTCCGCGGTGGAAGCCTCGCTGGAAGCCACCTCGGTGGCAGGCGCTTCACTGCCACCGCCCCACGCCGTCCACGGCATGGAACAGGCCACGAAGAGCAAACACCCACGCCACACCATTGCTGCGTCCTCCGGCGCAAGGCCGGGGGCCTTTCGCGGAAGGCCCTGTAGGGCGCTGGGCTCAATGGCCTCGGGCCTCAGGAAAAGACCTCACTGCACCGGGCCTGCGCGGCCCGGGAACGACTCACACGTCAGCGGACGGCGCCGCTCACCTGCGCACCACCACCGCCTCCCGGCGGCGTTCGCTCCAGGGGCACCACCTGCGTCCGGTGGCAGCGGCGGCACTTGAGCTCCACGCCCTCCGGCACCAACCGCGCCAGCAGGCTGCCGCACATGCAGCGCAGCTCCTCCGCCCCGCCTTCACCGTGGCAACCGTCGCGCATCACCGCTCCTGGCTCGAAACGGCAGCGACGATATTGATACTGATTTTCAAAGTCAAACGATTGGCGAAAAAACCGCCCCCGTGCGAATCAGGGTGTGCGGGAGCGCGCCGCTCAGTGAACCTTGGAGCGCGCGGAGATGTCGCGAGCCAGACGCACCTTGGGCGTCACCATGCGAGCGACACCGGAGTAGAGCTGTTCCTCGGTGTAGACCTTCCGCACCCGGCGATGGCTGCCGGGGTGGTAGGCGGGACCGGGCCGCTCCAACCACTGGAGGATGCGCACCTCGCCGGAGTGGGCCATGGCGGCCAGCAGCTCCGGGGGGCACAGCTTGAGGTAGCGGCGCACCAGCGGCTTGAGCTTGCGAGAGAAGTTGCGCCCCAGCACGGCATGGCGCCGGCCGGAGTGCAGCGTCCCGTCGAAGCGGCGCGACAGGTGGAAGAGCTCGTGAATCACCGTCTCCACGCGGGCCTGCGCGGTGGACCCCCGGAAGAAGAGCGGCCGAAGGGTGACGCAGTACAGCATCCGCTTGCCCCGGATGCGGATGATGGGCTTGCGGCGTCCGGTGCGGTCCGTGCTCTTCCCCCCCCGGAAGCACAGGGGCTTCACGGTGCCCCGGGAGGCGCGGCGGGCCTCACCGGCCACCACGAGGATGCGGCCCGCCTTCACATGTCCGAACTCCGGCATCTTCGCCGCGATGTCCCGGATGAGAGAGCGGAGCGTCTTGTTGAAGTTGGGGCGGCGTTGGGCCACAGGTGGTGGACAGTCTAGCGGAAAAGCCCTTGAGAGGACTCCAGGGCATGGCCACATTGTCTAGCGTCATGCGCTTGCCCTCGCCCATGTTCCGACTGGCCGTGGTGCTTTTCCTCTGTGCGGGGTGTGCTTCCGCCCCCACCCGGCCCTCCCATCCCGCCGTCCTCACCGCCCAAAGGACCGTCGTCGCGTCCCAGGGCCTCACCGACGCCACCCTGCGCTTCGAGGCACAGGTGACCAGCCCCGGAGAGGGGGTGGTGAAGCGCGCCGACTACGAGCTCGTCGCCGACGGCCAGGTGGTGAAGACAGGCACCGCGACGCTGGACGTGGCGCTGACGCCTGGCGAGCCCACGGACCTCTCCTTCGAGGAGCGCGCGCCCTACGTGAAGAACGAGGACGACCTGGCGCGGCTGAGCGCCCAGGGAGGCACGCTGCTGCTCGCCCTGCGCGGCACCCTCGTCGTGCGCTCGGGAGACCAGGAGCAGACGATTCCCTTCGCCGCCAGCCGCGCGGCGCGGGTGCCCCGGCTGCCCACGGTGGTGGTGGAGGAGTTGGACGGGGCGCGCTACTCGGATGAGGAGGTCCAGCTCAACCTCCGCCTGGGCGTGCGCAACCCCAACCCCTTCCCGCTGCGGCTGGAGGGCCTGACGTGGACGGCGTCGGTGGCCGGCAAGACGCTGGACAGCGGCACGCTGGCGCAGGCGGACACCGTGGACGCATCCGCCACGGGCGTGTACCCGGTTGAACTGGCGGTGACGAAGGACACCTGGGGCCCGGAGGTGAAGGCGCTCATCTCCAAGGGGCTGCTGCCCTACGGGGTGACGGGCGAGGTGACGGGCCCGCTGCTGCGCGTGCCGTATTCGCTCACGGGCAAGGTGAAGCTGAACGTCTCCCGGTAGAGTGGGACGCCGTGCCCATCTACCTGTTGAGTGACGAGCACCCGGAGCTCTTCCCCCCCCCGGAGCGCGCCGACAAGAGCGGCGTCGTCGCCGTCGGCGGTGACTTGCGTCCAGAGCGGCTGCTGGCCGCCTACGCCCACGGCATCTTCCCCTGGTACAGCGAGGGAGACCCCATCCTCTGGCACTCGCCAGACCCGCGCTTCGTGCTGTCGCCGGACAAGCTCCACGTGGGTCGCTCGCTGCGCAAGACGATGGCCCGCGGCGTCTACGAGGTGCGCTACGACACCGCCTTCCGGCGCGTCATCACCGAATGCAGCCAGGTGCCTCGGCCCGGACAGACGGGCACCTGGATTACCGAGGAGATGATGGAGGCCTACATCACGCTCCACGAGGCGGGCTTCGCGCACTCGGTGGAGGCGTGGGCGGAGGGCGAGCTGAAGGGCGGCCTGTATGGGGTCTCCCTGGGCGCGGCCTTCTTTGGAGAGAGCATGTTCGCGCTGGCCCCGGACGCCTCGAAGGTGGCCTTCGTCACCGCAGCGGAGCGCTTCCAGGGATGGGGCTTCCAGCTCATCGACTGCCAGGTCGAGACTGAACACCTGGCCCGCTTCGGCGCGGAGAACTGGCCCCGCAGGCGCTTCCTCGCGGCGCTTGCCCGAGCGATGAAGGAGCCCACCCGGCGCGGGAAGTGGACGGAAGAGGCGGCGGCCGGCCCCTGAGCGCCCGGCGCTTTCGAAATGGCGCGGGCCCCTTTGAATATCGGAAGCGGCGGGCCGTCACGGTCCCACGCCACCGCCAGAGGAGCCGCCCATGCGATGGAGTTCCGCCCTGTTGCTGCCGCTGTGTCTCGCCACCACCGCCTGCGGCACGTCCGCGAAGCACCAGGCGCTGCTCGAACGCCGCGACGCCATCCGGCTGGCAGACGTCGAGCGCGAGGAGGGCGCCCGGGAGCAGTACCGCAGCAGCTCAGGCTTCCAAGACACGCGCTGGGGGATGACGAAGGACGAGGCCATGACCGCGCTCCCCTTCCACGCCCGGGTCATCAACGAATGGGGGGACGTGCACGTCGCCGACGTCGTGGCGGGCCGCCGCGCGGACGCCTACTACGTGTTCGCCCAGGGACAGTTGGCCGAGGTCACCCTCCACTTCCGCGCGCCGGGCGCCGTCCGCGACAACTTCAACGCGGTGGCGGAGCTGCTCACCATGAAGTACGGCAAGCCCGCGTCCAGGGAGGACTCGGCGCTCGACGCGGAGGGGCGACTGGCGCTGGCGCAGATGGCCAACAACCTCTCCGAGGCCTCGGCGAACTACCACGCGTGGCGCTCCGGCGTGCAGCCCAGTGGCCCCGCCGTGGACAACTTCGGCCGGCAGATGGAGGCCAACGCGAGGACGGACGCCGCCCTCGCGGTTCACGAATACCTGCTGCGGAGCACCTGGACCGAAGCCGAAACGGAGCTGCGGCTCACCGGCAGCCAGGAGCCCGGGGCGCGCAGCCTGACGCTCACCTACACGAGCCAGAGGCTCAAGCCCTACCTGTCCAAGGAGCTGGCCGTCCGCGACCAGCAGCGCAAGGTGCAGCAGTCGCGGGAGCTGTAGCCGCTCCACCCTGAAGGCGCCACGGGCGGGAACGCACCGCGGCGCTCAAGGACCGAGCGAAACGACCCAGTCCCCGGCGTACTGGGACGTCATGGGCGTGCGGGCCAGCGGCGGACAGTATTGGAAGTGCGCGTCAAAGCTCGCGATGTCCGCGCGCTCGGAGCGCTCCGCGACGGCACCGAGCAGCGGGGCCATGTGTCGCGAAGCAGGGAGCGCCCACTGCTTGAGGCGGCAATGCGCGAGCAATCGCCTCCAGTTCTCGGCGGCTCGGCAAGGGACTCAACCCCGGCGCCCCTACTTCTTGCACGGTGACAACGTGCGCTTCCCGTACGCCAGCTCCTCCTCCGTGGGGCTGCCGTAGCGCACCGCCTTCGGCGCCACCTTGGGCTTCGCGGCGTCATGGACGTTGAGCACGCCCAAGGTGCGGCTGAGGACGGTGCGCAGCCCGGTGCTGTCATAGAGCGCGCCGAAGAAGGCCCCGCCGGAGCGCATTGGAAGCGGCGCCAACGCCCCCGCCGGCCGGAGCAGCAGCGCGGTGTGGTCCTCCGTGGCCCACTCGCAGGGGTCCTTCTTCCCGTCGCGCTTCATCCACGACACCGCGATGTCGAACACGGCGCTGCCGTCATCCCACCGGCTGCTGAAAATCTCCCACTTGCGCTGGCACTCCGGGGCCTCGCACGACGCGCGCTCGGGAATCACGTCCGACAGCTCCAGGGGCAGCCCCCGGCCCTCCTCGCTGGTGGAGTTGTCGTCGGCGCGGCGCAGCTTGCAGCCGGTGGGCGCGTCCTTCTGGCGCAGCGCCACCGGCGTGCCCGACAGCCGGCCCGGGGGCAGCACGTCGCAGTCCACCTGAAGCTCGGACATGAGGTACGTCTTGCGGTCCGCGTCCGTCCCCATCCGCACCGCCCACCACACCACGGGCACCGCGCGGCAGGCCGCCGAATCCGCCTTGCCGAACACCCACAAGGGCACGGACGGGTCCGGCGCGCCCAGCTTCCGGACGTCCACATCCTCCGGCACCAGCTTCACGCCAGAGCGGTCCCGCTCGCTCTCCGAGAAGAAGCGGTCCTTCGACTCCGGGATGATGGCCTGGTGCGCCAGCCAGCCCGAGCCCGACAGTCCCACCAGGTTGCGCGCCGTGAAGGGCACCACGTCCGGGCGCTTCGGACAGCCGCGCTCGGGCTCGGCGGCCGGAAAGGTGTCCACGTCATCGAACTGCGCGGACGCCACCAGGGGCATCAACAGCGCCAGGCTCGACACCCACGCCTGCGCGGTCAACCGGACTGCCAAACGCATCGGGCTCCTCCACGAAGAAGCGTCCGCGGCCGGCTGAGGCACACGGGCGAAAGAGGGAGCCTCCCGTCATACCGCATGCCCGCGACACGCCAAGCCGAAGCCCTCAGCGCTTGCGTGACTTCTTCGGCGGCGGCAGCACCTCCACCGGAATCTCACGCTCCGCCTCCACCGCGGGCGGGGCCGCGGCCGGCGCACCGGCGTCGGTGGGCTCGGGCGGCTTCACTTCCTGAATCTGGTCATCCAGCGGCACCCGGCCCACGGAGCGGTGGAACAACTCCCACAGCGCCTTGCGGTGCACCTCCGGCGAGCCCGCGCCCGACACCACCACGCCCGCGCCGCTGTAACGAGCCTCCAGCCCCAGCGGCTTCAACCCCTCCCCCAGTGAAGTGAGCTGCTCCTGGAGGACGGGGAGCTCGAAGGTCAGCTCCAGCTCCCGGGCCACGAAGGCGTCCGTCTTCAGCAGCTCCAGCAGCGCCAACCTGCACGCGGAGTCCTTCACTGAAGCACGGAGGGAGCGCTCCGCGCCGCTCGTCGCGTTCAAATCCGGACACGCCTTGCGGGCCGCGGCCAGCCGGGGCGCGGGGTCCTCCGGCGGCGGTGAGCCCACCGTGAGGCGCCACACGGCGAAGCGGCCCCCCGCGTACAGCAGGAGCAGCGTCCGTCCCGGCTTCTGCCCGGTGAGCAACAGTTCGTTGCTCCCGGGCAGCAGCTCCGCGTCCGCCACGGAGGCGTCCGCCACCTGGACCCAGTCCACGGTGTCGAGCTTGTGGAAGCGTTCCTTCCCGGGCTCCAGGGGAACGACCATGTCCACCGGCCACGCATGCGCGAGCGTCGGGACGAGAAGGGCCAGGAGTGCTCCAAGAGCGTACATGCGAGCGGACATCAGGGCTCCAGCGCAGTGGTATGGACCCTTAGCACGGGATAAGAACAGGGCTCTATGCCTACCTGGACCCTCTGGGTCGCCTGCCTGGCGCTGAGTTTCGTCAGGGCACTTGTCGCCGCTTCGGAGTCCGCGCTCTACGGCGTGTCCGACCTGCGAGCACAGGAACTGGCGAACACGCAGCCGGGCCGCGCGACGCGCCGGGTGCTCCGCCACAAGACGGACCGCGAACCGGTGGCCACGGCGCTGCGCCTGGGCATGGTGCTCAGCGGATTCCAGGCCGCGGCCATTGGGGCCTTCGTCCCGCCGCGCATGCTGGACTTCAGCCGCTACGGCGAATCCGCCTGGCTGCCGGTGGCCACCGTCGCCGCGGGCGCGCTGCTGGTGGGCGTGCTGGCCACGCTCATGGAAGTCACCATGCGTGGGCTGGCCAACGGCAGCCCGGAGCGCTGGGCCCTGCGGCTGTCGGGCTTCACCTCGCTGCTGGTGACGGTGCTCTACCCGCCCATGCGCGTGGCCATGGCGGTGCTCAACCTGATGGCGCGCACCTTCGGCCGCACGCTGCGCTTCGAGCCGCCGCCCCCTCCGCTGGAGGAGCTGGAGAAGCTGCTGGCCGCCCAGGCCGCGAAGAACGAGGTCGACAAGAGCGCCCCGCAGCTCATCCGCTCCATCTTCGAGCTGTCCGACAAGCGCTGCCGCGACGTCATGGTGCCGCGCACGGAGGTGGTGACGGTGGACATCACCATCACCCCGGACGAGCTGCTGCGCCTGCTGGCGGAGGAGAACCACTCCCGCATCCCCGTGTACCGGGACGACGTGGACCACGTCATCGGCGTGCTGCACGCGCGCGACATCATCCCCCTGCTCCAGCACCCCGAGCTCATCGTCCTGCAGGACATCATCCGCCCGGCGCACTTCGTGCCGTGGATGAAGCCCATTGGCGACCTGCTCCGGGACATGCAGAAGCAGAAGATCCACATGGCCATCGTCGTCGACGAGTACGGCGGCTTCATGGGTGTGGTGACGCTGGAGGACATCCTCCGCGAAATCGTCGGCGACATCGGCGACGAGTTCGAGGTGGAGGAGAAGCAGGTGGAGAAGCTGGCGGACGGCAGCTTCCTGGTGGACGCCGCGCTGGAGGTGGACGCCTTCACGCAGACGTTCGGCTTCCCCCTGCCCGAAGGCGACTTCGACACGCTGGGCGGCTTCCTCTCCTCCATGGCGGGCCACCTGCCCGACGTGGGCGAGCGCTTCGCCTACAGCGGCTGGCAGTTCGTCGTGGCGTCCAAGGAAGGCCCCCGCATCGACCGCGTGCGGATGTCGCGCGTGAAGTCTGGCCTCACCAAGGACGGCAAGGCCGCGGAGTCCCGCGACGGGCTGGGGCGCGAGCTCGGCCGCGAGGAACAGGCCTCCGCGAAGAGCTGAGGCCCGGAGCGGCACCGGCCCCGCTCCGGGGCCGGTCCTCACCCGCTACTGGGACCAGTAGCACTCCAGCGTCTCTCGCGCGGACTTGCCAATCAGCTCGCAGTTCTCGAAGCGGGCGCGCTCGCTGCCTCCGAGCTGCCTCCCGTAGCGGTCCGCGAAGCGCCGGAAGTAGGCATCCGGAAGCGCCTTGGAATCGAGCCGGAAGTCCGCCGGTGGGGCGCGCTCGAGCTCCAGCCGGAAGGCAATGCCCCGCCCGGCGACGAGCCGGCGGATGCTGGCCTCGTCGGTGATGGCCTGCTCCACCAGTTCGTTGAGCGGCTGCCCCAGCGACACGGCGCCGTCCTCTCCGGTGCGCCCGGTGCGCCGCGCGGCGCCCAGGGAGACGCTCCAATGCAGCGGGCCCTTGAGCGCGAAGGTCCGCTCATCACAGCGTTGGGAGCGCTCCTCTTCGACCTCGCCGGTGACGACCTCCTCCTGGCTGACGTCCTCTTCGGTGAGCGCCGTCACCAACGGGTAGATGGAGGCGAGCGCCAGCACCACGCCGAGCGTCATGGTGATGTCGACGTCGTCATCGGACGAGCCGTCAGACATCGCCATCAAGACGCCGCCACCACCGAGCATCGCGAGCCCGCCGAGCAACGAGCCCATGGGCGGGCTGGTCGTCGTGTCGATGCGCTTCTTGCTGAACTCGGTGGAAATCTCGGTGCAGGTGGTGCGCTTCACCGCGACGCGGCCCACGTAGGACGCATCCACGACGCTCTCCAGCGTGTCGCGGTGGGTCTCTCCCAGGGATGCCTCTCGCAGGCGCTCGCCGCGCACGTACTCGGACGTCGTGCTGCAACCCGCCTGGGAGAAGAGCAACGCCGCCAGCCCCGCGGCCCCGAACCTAGAAGAGCCGGTTGCGCGCATCTTCCATTGCCCCACAAAGCCGCGAGTAGTGTTCGAGCGCCCGCTCCAGCCGCAGGCTCTTGTCGACGTCCGTCTGCCGTCCGGGGACGAAGTCCCGCACCGACGTCACGGAGAGGTCCACATAGGGCAGGCTCTGGAACTTGCCGGTGGGCTCCGCGCAGTAGCGATTCTCCGCGCTGCACTTGCGGAACATGGAGTACGTCCCGGTGTGCTTCTCCTTCACGCGAAGCCGGAGCGTCGCATCGTTCCCACCGTTGAGCCGGATGACCTCGATGGGCAGCAGCAAGCCGCGCAGGTCGACGATCTCCGTCCGCTCACGGGGCTTGTCCAGCACCATGATGCGGCAGTCCTTCACCGTGACGTGCACCTCCGAGTCGTTCCACGCCTCGATGTGCTCGCGCAGCCACGCCTCCGTCTGCGCCTTCGTTGGGTCGACCTTGCGCGAAGGAGCCGGAGGCTCAGGGGGAGGCGACTTCTCCGCGGCCAGCACGCTGCTGGAGCCCAGCAACGCCAAGGAGATGGGAAACACACATTGTCGGAAAAGCGACATGGCCAGCACGCTGGCACGTCACAGCGGCCGCCGGCAACGGACAACTACCGAGACACCACATGGGTGGCGTCGACCCCACGCAAGAGCGGCGGCGGCCTCAGTCCCCGTCCAGCGGCGGCACCCAGGCCAGCGGGAGCACGCGCTCGGACCTGAAGGGCGCGCGCCGCTCGGTGCCGCCAAAGCGCAGCACCACCCCGCCCTCCACCTGCACCCGCCGGGGCACCGGCTCCGGCCCGCCCTTGGCGCGCGCGCTGGCCAGCGGGAAGAGCACGCGCAGCGGGGCGCTCCCATCCGCCGCCAGGGGCGCCGCCACCTGCTGGGTGCCCACCGCCACGCGGCGCCCGTCCACCCGCAACGTGAAGTCCACCGCGGCCAGCGTGGCCGCGTCCGATGCGGGGTTCGTCACCGCCAGGTCCAGGTCCAGGACGCCGGTGCCGTCCTGCCGGAAGTCCACCTGGAAGCCCACCACGCGCACCGCGCCTTCATAGGCCCGCGGCCGGAGGGGCACCGAGCCCAGACACCCGGACACGGCGAGCCCGCCTCCCAGCAGCCCCAGGATGACGGCGCGGCGCGAGCGCATCTCAGCCCCCCAGCAGCGGCTGGAGCGCCTCCACCGTCAGCGGCCAGCCCGCGCGCCGGGCCAGGGACTCCAGCGCCTTGATGAACTCCGCTGCCGTCTGGAAGCGCCGCGCCCGGTCCGCGAACAGCGCCTTGCGCGCCACCTGCACCGCGTAGTCCGGCAGCTCCGGAGAGGACGTCAGCAGCGGCACCCGTGCGTCGCGCACCTTGTGCATCAGCTCCGCCTCGTGCTCCCCGGCGAAGAGGCGGCGACCGGACCACAGCTCCCAGAGGATGATGCCCACCGCGTACAGGTCCGTGCGCGCGTCCACCGGCAGGCCCAGCACCTGCTCCGGGCTCATGTAGGGCAGCGTGCCGCGCAGCGCGCCGGAGTCGCCGCGCATCAGCCCCTCCACCTCCGCCACGCCGAAGTCCGTGAGCTTCACGTCGCCGTTGATGCCCAGCAACAGGTTGGCCGGGTTCACGTCGCGGTGGACGATGGTGGCGCCGTTCTCCCCCACCTTGGCCCGGTGGATGTAGTCCAGCGCCTTGAGCAGACACCAGGCGATGTAGCAGGCGGACTCGGGCGGCATGGCCGCGCCGGCCTTCACCAGCAGCTCCTGCATGTAGCCCAGCGTCCGGCCACTCACGAGCTCCTGCACCATCAGGTAGTCCGGCCCCGCCTTGAACAGGCGGTAGGTGCGGACGATGTTCGGATGGCGCAGGCGGACCGTCAGCTTCGCCTCATCGACGAAGGCTTTGACGTAGGCAGTGTCGCTGCGAAACGACGGGTGCAGCCGCTTGATCACAATCTCGTCCGGTTCACCCGGTGAGCGCTGCGTGGTGACCCGGGCTCGCGCCTGGTACACCTCCGCCATGCCGCCCACCGCCAACCGGCCGACCACCTCGTAACCACCCAGGTCCGGAGCATCCGCCACGGCACAACATTACTGCGAATTTCCGTCCGCACCCACTATTCCGCCACCAGGTCGTGGAAGAGCGCCTCGTAGCGGCGACCGGACGCCCCCCAGGAGAAGTCCTTCTCCATGCCCCGGCGCCGGAACTCGTCCAGGCGCGACGGGTCCGCGTAGAGGGCCAGGGCGCGGCGGATGGCCGCCAGCAGGGCGGACTTGTGGAAGGCCTCGAAGAGGAGGCCGTTTCCGTCCAGCCCTCCCTCCACCGTGTCCACCAACCCGCCGGTGGCCCGGACGATGGGCACCGTGCCGTAGCGCAGCGAATACATCTGGTTCAGGCCGCACGGCTCATAGCGGCTGGGCATGAGGAAGAAGTCCGCCCCCGCCTCCACCAGGTGGGAGAGCCCGGGGTCGAAGCCGATGTGCACGCCCACCTGCTTCGGGTAACGGGCCTGCAACGCGAGCAGCCCTTCCTCCAGGGGCCCTTCGCCACTGCCCACGCCGACGACACGGATGTCCGCGTGGAGCGCGGCCGGCAGGGCCTCCAGCAGCAGGTCCATGCCCTTCTGCCAGGCCAGCCGGCTGACGAAGCCGAACACCGGCGCGGGGCCGTCCTCCAGTCCGAAGCGGGCCAGCAGCTCGCGCTTGCACACGGCCTTGCCGGACAGGTCCTTCAGTCCGTAGCGGGCCGGGAGGAAGGCGTCGTCCTCCGGGTTCCACTCGTGCGTGTCCACGCCGTTGAGGATGCCGTGGAGCCGGTGCGCGCGGTGGCGCAGCAGTCCGTCCAGCCCGTAGCCCTGCTCCGGCGTCTGGATTTCCCGCGCGTAGGTGGGAGACACGGTGGTGAGCGCGTCGGAGAAGACGAGCCCCGCCTTCAGGAAGTTCACCGTGTCGTGGAACTCCAGCCCGTCATGGGCGGTGAACAAGTCCCAGGGCAGCGCCAGGTCCCCCATCACGTCCTTGGGGAACTGCCCCTGGTAGGCCAGGTTGTGGATGGTGAAGACGCTCTTCGCGTGCGCCAGCGGCCCCGTCTGGAAGCCGCGCCGCAGCGCCACCGGCGCCAGCCCCGTCTGCCAGTCGTTGGCGTGGATGATGTCCGGGATGAAGCGCAGCCGCTGCGCCGCCTGGAGCGCGCCCACGCTGAGGTAGGCGAAGCGCCGGTGGTTGTCGGCGAAGGCGCCCCCCGCGTCTCCGTAGAGGCCGTGGCGGTTGCCGAAGAGGAACGCGTTCTCCAGGAAGAGCACCTCCATCCGCTCGGACACGCGGGCGGAGAGGATGGGGCCCGACAGCTCGCCGAAGGGGAAGCGCAGCAGCAGGGACTGGCCCGTGGGCTCCAGCCGCTCCGCGCCTCGCAGGTCGCGGTAGCGCGGGGTGATGACCTTGACGTCATGGCCCAGCGAGGCAAGCGCGGCGGGGAGAGCCCCGGCCACGTCCCCCAGGCCCCCCGTCTTGGAGAACGGGGCCACCTCCGAGGAGATGAAGAGGACATTCATGTGCGCACATTGACGTGTGTGCCGGATGAGTCAACCGCGAAGGTGCACACCTGCCGCGCGCCCCTTATGTTGCACCGCGTGATGATTCCTCCAGACCCCATCCAACGCTTCGCGGAGCTCTTCGAGCGGGCGAAGCAGGCCATTGCGGTGGACCCCAACGCCATGGTGGTCGCCACCGTGGGGGATGACGGGCGCCCCAGCGCGCGCGTCGTCCTGCTCAAGGACTTCGATGCGCGCGGCTTCGTGTTCTACACGAACCACGAAAGCCGGAAGGGCCACGAGGCCCGCGCGCATCCCTACGCGGCGCTCTGCTTCTACTGGCAGCCCTTGAATGAACAGGTGCGCGTGGAAGGCCGCGTGGAGCGCGTCACGGACGCGGAGGCGGACGCCTATTTCCAGAGCCGCGCCCGCGGCAGCCAGGTGGGCGCGTGGGCCAGCCTGCAGAGCCAGCCGCTGGCGACTCGCGAGGAGCTGGAGGCCCGCGTGGCGGAGGTGGAGCAGAAGTACGCCGGCCAGTCCGTGCCGCGCCCACCGCACTGGTCGGGCTTCCGCGTGGTGCCGGACCGCATCGAGTTCTGGCACGCCCAGGAGAGCCGGCTCCACGACCGGCACGTCTACCTGCGCGAGGACGGCGGCTGGCGCACGCAGATGCTCTACCCATGAGGGCACGGCTACCAGGGCACTTCGGTCCCCTGGTAGTCGAAGAACCGGCCGCTGTGCTCCGGGTTCAGCCCGTCGATGACCCGCAGCATGCCGCGCACCGAATCCGGCGCCGGCAGCGTGGCGTCCGGGCCGCCCATGTCCGTCTGCACCCAACCGGGGTGGAGCAGCACGGTGACGAAGCCCTCCGGACGCAGGTCCGTGGACATGGAGCGCACGGCCATGTTCAGCGCGGCCTTCGACATGCGGTACGCATAGGCCCCGCCGTCGGTGTTCGCCGCCAACGAGCCCATCCGCGAGGTGACGTGCGCCACCCGCCGCAAGGCGCCTTGCCGCAAGCCCGGCAGCATCGCGCTGGTGACACGCAGCGGCCCCAGGGCGTTGATGGTGAACGTGCGCGCCATGTCCGCGTAGTCCACGTCACCCAACGCACACCACAAGCCGGAGACACCGGCGTTGTTGATGAGCACGTCCACGGGGCCGGTACACACGTTGGTGGCGAACGCGCGCACGCTGGCGTCGTCTCCCACGTCCAGCGCATGGATGCGCAGGCGGTTGCCCGCCTTCTGTTTCAACGGCTCCAGCCGCCGTGCTCCCTCTGGCGACCTGACCCCGGCTTCGACGGTATCGCCCCGCAGCAGGAGCTGCTGGACGAATTCGAAACCAATCCCCCTGCTCGCTCCGGTGATGACGTAGCGCATGCATGGCATTAACGCGCTGAATGCCTTCCGCTGGCAAAACACGCGCGATGACGAGCAGGGAGTGCACGCTGGTAACCGCATGCACCACATGCAGAGGACACATCAGATGAATGTCGCCGTCGTGGGAGGTGGGATTTCGGGGTTGGCCGTCGCGCACGGTTTGCGTTCGCGCGGTACGGCTGCCGTGCTCCTGGAGACATCCGCACGTCTTGGAGGCGCGGTGGGCACGCATGCGCGTGCTGGCTACCTGGTGGAGCAAGGCCCCAACAGCTTCCTGGACCGCGAGCCCGCGACGCGAGAACTCGCGGCGGCGCTGAACCTCGAAGGTCGAATCCGCGTCGCCGCCCCTTCAGCGAAGCGTCGCTATGTCTACACGCGAGGCCGACTCCGGTCGGTGCCGGCTTCGCCGCCGGCGTTTCTGACTTCGGACATTCTGCCGCTGGGCGCGCGGCTGCGAGTCGCCGGCGAGCTGTTCTCCGGCCGCGCGCCGGAAGGCACGGACGAATCGCTGGCCGCGTTCGGCCGCCGCCACCTGGGCCGCGCGGCGACGCGGGTGCTGCTGGACGCGGTGCAGACGGGCATCTACGCCGGGGACGTGGAGCAGCTCAGCGTCGAGGCCACCTTCCCGATGCTGGTGAAGCTGGAGCGCGAGCACCGCAGCCTCATCCTGGGCGCCATCCGCGCGCAGAAGGCCCAACGCAAGGCGCTGCCCGCGGGGGACGCGCCGAAGCTGTCGGGCGCGCTGAGCACGTTCGACGGCGGCCTCCAGGTGCTCATCGACGCGCTGGCCGCATCGCTGGGTGACACGGCGCACGTGAGCGCACGGGTGGAAGGCCTGACGCGCGTGGATGGTGGATGGAAGCTCGCCGTCGAGGAACATGGACGCCGCGCGGAGCTGACCGCGAACCACGTGGTGCTGGCGGTTCCCGCGTTTGTCGCCGCGCAATTGCTGCGTCCCCTGGATGACGCGCTCGCGGAGCAGGTGTCCCGAATCGAGTACGCGCCCATCGCGGTGGTGCACCTGGGCTTCGACGCGGGCACGCTTCCGGCACCGGACGGCTTCGGCTTCCTGGTGCCCTTCGAGGAGAAGCGGCGGCTCCTGGGCGCCATCCACGCGTCCACCACCTTCCCCTTCCGTGTCGAGGGCGGCCGCGTGCTCTACACCTGCATGGTGGGCGGCGCGCGTCAGCCGGACCTGGTGAAGCGGGACGAAGCAGAGCTCGCGGCGCTGGCGCTCGAGGAGCTGCAGGCCCTGACGGGCGTGACGGCCCGGCCCACCTTCACGGAGGTCTTCCGCTGGCAGCGGGGCATCCCCCAGTACAACGTGGGGCACCTGGCGCGGATGGCGGACATCGACGCGGCGCTCCAGCGCTGGCCCGGGCTGCACCTGGCGGGAAACGCCTACAAAGGCATCGGCATCAACGACTGCATCCGTAACGCGGCGCGGCTCGCGGCTGCCCTCGCGGACGAGGAAACCGTTCGGAAATAGCGACTGCGACCGCTCGTTGTCAGGGAGCGACCGCTCGGGCCGGAGGCGTCAGCGTAAACCAGGAAGACGCGTCAGACTGGCAGTGCATGCTTGTCGGAGTCAGGAGCCCCCCGCCATGTTCGCCCTCCCCTCCCCTGTCCTCGTCGTCGCCGCCATCGTCCTCTTCCCCGTCGTCCTCGCCGGCAGCATGCTGCTGGACGCCTTCGAGACGGAGCTGGAGGAGCGCCCGGCGCAGTGACGCGGCCGGCGGTGTAGGCTCCCGCTGGCGCATGCTGGAAACATCGGAAGGCTCCATCGTCCGCGCCACCCTGCGGGCCCTCGTGGAGCCCCGACGGCTGCTGCCCATCCTCGTCGTCTCCGTCACGCTGATTACCGCACAGGTGCGCTTCAGCCACGCCCCCCTCTGGGCCGCGTTCGGGCTGGGCCTCCTGTTGTGCCTGCTCTTCATCGCGGTGGCCCCTGTCTCCTACCGCGTCCTCTTCCCGGAAGGCCTGGACCTCAGCCATGGCGGCATCCGGCTTCTGCTCTACGCCACCGTGGGCAGCGGCGTGGTGCTCACCTCCGGCTTCGTGCTGCCGAAGCTCCTGGGCATGGGGCCCACCTTCCTCACGCAGCCCACCAACCTCGCGGTGTGCGGCGCGCTCTTCCTCGTGGGGGGCTGGGGCCTGGGCCGTGACATCGGCTTCGAGGAGAGCCTCACCCGCGAGCGCGCCCGCGCCGCCCGCTTCGCGCTGGAGGCCGAGCAGGCCCAGCTCCTCGCGCTGCGCAGCCACCTGGACCCGCACTTCCTCTTCAACACGCTCAACGCCATCGCGGAGTGGTGCCGTGAGGACGGCGCCGTCGCGGAGACCGCCGTGCTGCGGCTGTCCACCATGCTCCGCTCCGTGCTCTCGGGCGTGCGCAGCGCCACCTGGCCCCTGGCCCAGGAGCTGGAGCTCATCCGCACGCTCTTCGACCTGCACCTGCTCCGCGACCCGGACCTCTTCCAGCTCACGCTGAACATCCCCGCCGGCCTGGGGGAGATTCCCGTCCCGCCGCTCGTGCTGCTCCCCCTGGCGGAGAACGCGGTGAAGCATGGCCCCGCCGCAGGCCACCGCGGCCCCCTGTCCCTGGACGTCACCGCGCGGGGACACGAGGTGGAGGTCGCCATCGAGAACCCGGGCCCCTCCCGAGGGCCTCGCGAGGGCAGCGCTGGCCTGCCCACCGTGGAGCGCCGCCTCGCCCTGGCCTACGGCGGCGCCGCGCGCCTCGTGCTCGACGGCGGCGAGGCGCGCACCCGTGTCACCGTCACCCTGCCCCGCACGGGCCCCCAACCTGGAGTCCTCACCTGAGCGCCCCACTTCGCGTCCTCATCGCCGATGACGAACTGCTCGCCCGAAAGCGCCTGACGCGGCTGCTCGCGGCGCTCCCGGACACGGAGGTCTGCGGCGAGGCCTCGGACGCGGATGGCGTCCTTTCCGCCGTGCGCGCGGGCGGCGTGGACGTGGTGCTGCTGGACATCCACATGCCCGGCCTCAGCGGACTGGATGCCCTGGCCCTGCTGCCGGAAGGTGGCCCGCGCGTCATCCTCTGCACCGCCCACGCCGAGCACGCCGTGCAGGCCTTCGAACATGGCGCGGTGGACTACGTGCTCAAGCCCGTGGAGCCCGCGCGCCTTCAGAAGGCCCTGGAGCGGGCACGCGCACGCGGTCCGGCCACAGCATCCACGGGCACGGTCAGCAACCCACCGAAGCCACCTGGCACGCCCGTCCGCGGCCTGGGCCGCCTGCCCATTCCCACGCGGCAGGGCATCGTCCTGGTGGATCCAGAAACCATCTCCCACGCGTCGCTGGAGGACGAGCTGGTCACCGTGTTCACCACGCAGGGAGACTTCCTCACCGACTTCACCCTCAACGAGCTGGTGGAGAAGCTGCCGTCCGAGCACTTCCACCGCGTCCACCGCCGCGCGCTGCTCAACCTCACGCACGTGGCGCGGCTGGAGCCGCTGGACACAGGTGGCTACCTGGCGCGCACGCTGCGGGGCCACGCGGTGGAGGTGAGCCGTCAGTCCGCGCGCGAGCTGCGGCGCATGTTGGGCCTGCGTCGCGGCGTCGAGGAAGAGGGCTGAAGAAAGACAAAGGCCCGCGCTCCGGTGCATCCGCGCGGGCCCGACTGCGGGTGACGACTTAGACTTACTTCACGCGCACTTCGACGCTGATGACCTGGCCACCCTCGTTGCGCGAGAAGACGACGGTGCCGCGCTCCGTCCAGACCGGCCCGAAGCCCGTGCCCAGGCTGTAGGCCGTGGCGACGTCGTAGTTCCTGTCGAAGGTGATGACGCGCACCTCGCCGTCCTCACCCGGCCGCAGGCTGGTCGTCGTGTAGACGATGATGCGCCGGTCCGCATCCCACTCCACGGTCCCGCCCAGCGCGGGATTGGGGATGTAGGCCGAGCTGAACTGCGAGGTGCCCACGTTCGTCAGCTGCTTCAGGTCCTTGCCGTTCTCCTTCACGAGCCACAGCGAGGGCACGCCCGAGCGCCGCGTGGACTGGAACAGCACGTTGCGCCCATCCGGCGTCCACACGGGCTCGCTGTCATCGAAGCCCTGCGTCACCCGGACCGACTTGCCCGAGTTCGCGTTGAGCACGTACAGCTCCGAGCTCCGCACCACGTCGCCCTCGCGGTATCCATCCGGCAGCTTCGCATACGCCACGCGGCTGCCATCCAGGGACACCTCGGGCGCACCGGTGCGCTCCGCCACCAGGTGCGAATCGCCCTGGTTGTCCATGCGAATGAGCTGAAGCGAGGTCGTCTGATACACGATGATGCGCCGGTCGGCGGACTCGGACGACGGCTCCACCAACGACTGGGACGCCACGCCAGGGGACTCGGCGTCCGCGAGCGCCTCCGCCTCCGCCCCACCGCACGCGGCGAGCAGCAGCGAAGAAGCCATCCACATCGCAAGGTTCCTACGGGGACTACGGCAGCGGACGTCAGTCGGATGCATACGGTCCTCTGGGTGGAATCCACCTACCAGCGCGGGGTTGACAGGTTTTACAGTCCGCGCTCACGGGTATTCCAGGTCAGAACACCATAACAACCCGGACCGTCATAAATGCTACCCGCCGACTGGACGCGACACCGCCCCACACCGCGTCACGGTGACGCGAAAAGTGCGGGAACCTGGGTCGCATCCGCGCCAAGGATGTCTGAGAGGACCCGGGACGCCTGAATGGGGACGGCGATGCCCGCGCGCGCGCACCGCGCGGCTTCGTCCAAGGTGAGCGAAGGCGTGGAACAGTAGGACTCTCGCCAGTGCTCGGCGAGCTGCCGGGAGAAGGCCACGCGCAGGGCCTCCACCTTCGCCTCGAGCCAGACCTCTGCCAGGGTGAAGTTCGGCCGCTGGGGCCGCACGTTGCCTTCCTTGAAGGTGACGTCGTGCTCGTGGCCGGACTCGGAGAGCTGGTCCTGCAACGTCACGGTGAAGGGGCCGCGCCGGGCGTCCAACACCACGGACGAAGCCACCGTGACGTGGTGCGCCTGCGACAGCCGCAGCGCGTGGTACTCGAAGGTCCTGGGGACGTCGCGGTACCGCGTGACGGGCACGGAGTAGGTGTGCGTGTGCTTGGTGTACTTCGTCACCTTGCGCGTCTTCGTCTTGCCGTTCTTGTCGGTGTACTCCTCCTCCGCCTCGTAGGGCTCCTCGATGGTCTCCGTGCGGTCCTCGTGGTCCGTGTACGGCACGCTCTCCGTCCACGGCGCGGTCAGCTCCACGGGGTGACTGTCGCGCTGGGTGACGAAGCGCCCCTCCAGGCTGAACACCGGCCGCGCCGAGCCTCCTGGCGCGAACCAGGGCGAGGACTCGAAAGCCTGGGTGAGCCGGGCCTCCAACTGCGCCTGTTGTGCCTCGTCCAGGCCCTCCACGGTGCCCGTCCACGAAGGCGGGCCGAACAGCTCGGGCGCCGTCGCGGGGCGCGGCGCGTACTCCCGCCAGTGGCCGCAGTAGCGGAACACCAGCTCGCGCCAGTGCGGGCTGTCATCCGTGCTGGTGTCCCGCAGCCGCTGGCAGGACGTCTTGCCACTCTGGAGCACCAGCCACTCCATGTCGCGGGAGATGAGGGCCAGCTCGCGGTGCGACAGCAGCGGCTGCTTGCGCCGCAATGTCTGCTCCGCCGTGAGCGCGTGTCCCTGGCGCGCGGGGTTGCCGACGAGCCGCTGGAGATGACGGCGTGTGCCATCCACCTCCTCGCGCAGGGAGCTCTCCAAGCCGCCATTCAGCTTCGAGTTCCAGGCCGTCCGGTGGTTCAGGAAGCGCAGGAGCCACGCCTCCGCTTCTTCGTCATCCCCTTCCAGGCGCGCCTCCCGCGCGTTGCTCAGCAACTGCGCCAGCGCGCGCGAGCGCAGACCCTCGCGCGCCAGGAGGAGCTCCTGGTCATAGGGGCTCTGCCGGATGAGGTCGTCGTAGATGGCCGCGGCCTCCACGAACATGCCCTTCTGCGCCAAGGAGTCCGCGCGGCCGCGCAGGGTGGTACAGGCACACAGAACCAACAAGGAGACGAGGAGGAGCCGGGCCATGGTCACGAAAGCGCGAGTCGCGTGCGTCCGGTGACGGACGCGGCGGCGGGATATTCACGGCGCGCAGCGCTTTACCGCACACCCCGGGCGGCAGGCTACTCGACCGGCCATGTATGGACAGGCGCTCCGGATTCGGAGCGCTGGAGATAGCGCTCCAGCATCGCCGCCAGGGCGTCTCGCCGGGGCATTTGTGACTCCAGCCGCGCCAGCATCTGCCGCTGCCAGGTCGCGCCCGTCCGTCGCAGCACGACGCGCTGTTCGAGGATGCCCAGCAGCGTGTCCGCCTCCTCCGCGTCCACGCCCGCGCGAACCAGGCCCTCCCGGGCTTCGGGGAGCAGCCGCTTCACCAGTTCCGTCGCCGCCATCGGCTGCGGACTGGGCGCCGTGGAGGAGGGCCACAGCAGCTCCGCGTCCAGGCCCTGCCGCGCGGCGCGGATAAAGTTGCCGTACGCGTGGACGAAGGGCAGCGCGGGCAGCAGCGCATCCACGCGCTCGGCCAGCGCCAGCGTGAGGCCCAGCAGGAAGGCGCCGTTGGCCATCATGTCCACCACCGTGGGCCCGGCGGGCAGGGCGCGGAACTCGATGCGCAGGTGGCCTCCCTCCTTCGGGTCGTAGATGGCGCGGTTCCAGGTCCACACCGTGCTCTGATGCAGGCGCAGCTCCTCCAGGCCCGGCACCTCGCCCGCCGCCACGCGCTCGCGGAGGGGCTCGTCGCCCGACACCGGCAACAGCGGTGGATGCAGCGCCACCGCTTCAGCGAACAACTCGTAGGCGCCCTCGCGCACCCAGCCATGGCCGAACGACACGCGCGCGTGGGGCTGAAAGCCGCCTTCTCCGGGCTCGCCCCGGTCGTCCACCGCTTGCCGGAACAGGGCCACGCGCGTCTCGTCCCACAGCTTCCGTCCCAGGAAGAGCGGCGAGTTGCCCGCCGCCGCCAGCACCGGCGCCGTGGCGAGCTGCGCCGCGTTGTACATGCGCGCGAAGTCACCCGGCGCCACGCGCAGGTGATACTGGAGCGACGTGTTCGCGCCCTCCAGCGTCACGTCCTTCCAGGTGAGCGACAGCGCCTCCTCCTCACCCCGAATCGATACATGGAACGGCGCGGACCGGCGCTGACGGATGGCGGTGGACATGGCGCGATAGCGCGGCTCGCTCGTGAGCGCGCCGCTGCCCAAGTCCGCCTCGCGCAAGGTGGGGAGGATGCCGATGACGGCCACGCGCGCGCCCAGCGTGGACGCGGCCCGGCGCACCGCGGCCACCGCGCTCTCCACCTCCTGGCGCAACGCACGGAAGGACCTGCCGGCCAGCGGGCACGGACGCAGGTTCACCTCCAGGTTGAAGGCATCCAGCTCCAGCGTCACGCGGGGGTCTTCCGCGCGCGCCAGCACCGCCCGGTTCACCGGCAGTGGGAAGCCCAGGCGATCCACGAGGTACAGCTCCAGCTCCGCGCCCACGGTCGGCGCCCCCACGCCGAACCCCGGACGCGCCAGGAGTGCCCGCAGCGCCTCCAGGCTCTCCGCCAGCCGCCGGGAGAAACGCTCGTGGTCCTCCGGACGGAATTCCTCCTGATGGATGGCCATCCCCATGAAGGATCAAGGTAGGCATGGCCGCCTGCCCGGCCACCCGGCACCTGCCAGACCGCCCCGCAGGGCAGGGTCAATGTCCACGACTGGCAACGGGCACGGGTAGGTACGCCCGCGCCCGGTGTGTTATCTCGGGGCCTGGTCATGCCGTCCGACACGTCCGCCAACCTGTACGATTTGACGCGGCCCGCGCTGGGAGCGCTGCTCTCCGGTTGGGGCTTCGGCCCCTACCACCGCGACCAGCTCTGGACCGCGCTGTACCGCCGGCACGCGACCACCTTCGACGAACTGGACGGCCTCAAGCCGGAGCTGCTGCGCATGCTGCGCGAGCACACGCGCCTGGGCCAGTTGGCCACCCACCACGAGTCCTTCAGCAGCGACGGCTTCACGCACAAGCTGCTGCTGCGCCTGGACGACGGGCAGACCATTGAAACCGTGCTGATGCGGTTCAAGGGCCGCGCCACGGTGTGCATCAGCACGCAGGCCGGCTGCGCCATGGGCTGCGTCTTCTGCGCCACCGGGCAGATGGGGCTCTCACGCCACCTGACGCCCGGCGAAATCGTGGGGCAGATACTTCACGTCAACCGCATCCTGCGCGCCTCCGGCGAGACGCTACGCAACGTCGTCCTCATGGGCATGGGCGAGCCGCTCCACAACTACGAGCACACGATGTCCGCGGTGGACGTGCTGGTGGATGCGCTGGGGCTCGCCATGGGCCCACGCTTCATCACGCTCAGCACGGTGGGCGTCGTGCCCGGCATCCGGCGGCTCGCGGATGAAGAGCGCCCCATCCACCTGGCCGTCAGCCTCCATGGCGCCACCGACGCCGAACGCGCGGCGCTGGTCCCCGCTGGACGCCGCTGGCCCCTCAACGAGCTGATGGACGCGTGCCGCTACTACAGCGAGAAGCGCAAGCGCCGCATCTTCTTCGAGTGGACGCTCATCTCCGGCCGCAACGACACCGCCGAGCACGCGCACACGCTGGGTCAGTTGCTGCGCGGCATGGACGCGCACGTCAACGTCATCCCCCTCAACCCCACGGTGGGTTACGACGGAGGCCCCAGCCGTCCGGAGTCCGTGCGCGCCTTCCAGGACGTGCTCGCCACCTATGACGTGCCCAGCACGGTGCGTCAGCGCCGGGGCATCGACATCGACGCGGGCTGTGGCCAGCTCAAGGCCACCGTGGAACGGCGTTCACGCCGTTCACTTCCCACCAGCGCCTGACGCATTCCTGAAGGCCCCACGCCTGCTGTCCGCCCAGGCCCCGGGTACGAGCGCACTGTCTCGAACGTCGAAGCGCCCGAGCGCCGCGCGAGGAGAGCTCACGCTCGCATGCCCGCCACACCGCGGGCCCTTCACGCGAAGCGCACGCGCCATGACGCGAAGGCCCATCCGTCAGGGTCCTGAGTTACACCCCGAGCGGTGCGTCGTGTCGGTGGCGGACGCCCATGTCGATTGCGGGTGGTGCCCCTTGCACGCGACACGGCCATGGGCACATTCTTTCCATCGGCTTCCCCGGGGAGGTGGGCGATGCTTTCCATCCAGGAGCACGCAACGGTGGATGAGGCGAGCAGTGAGCTGCTCGACTTCGTTCTCGAGCCGTACAACTGGCTGTCACTGCCACGAACAGGCATGGACCCGGCAGCATGGCCCGGGCAGAACACGCTCTATCAGCGCCGCGTGGGGTCGCTGCGCATCTGCGCGTCCGTGGACGTGGCGGCCACGCTGGACGTTTTCCTGCACATCGCCTTCCGCGCACCGGGCCTCACGCCGGTGAAGGCGGCGGACCATTTGGAGAGCTTCCTCAAGCAGCGGCTGCCACTGACGCCCAACTCCGAATGGCAGGTGGAGGTGGACGAGCGCCGGTGGATTCACTTCTCGCGGCGCTACGCGGGCCCTCACCTCAAGGCGTGAGCGGCTCCAGCCGGTAGTGGCGCAGCGGCTGCGCCACGTTCTTCACGGGCGTCTCCGTCAGGGGCCCGAAGCGCAGGCCCTGGAAGAAGGGCTCATCCGAGCCCACCAGCGCGTCATGCACGCGGTCCATCACCAGCGTCTCCCGGAAACCCGCCAGTGACTGGAGGCGGGCCGTCTGGTTCATGCCGCTGGAGAAGGCCGTGTACTGACGGTTGGGCCCGAAGAGGCCGCAGTTGGCGTTCGCCAGGTTGACGCCCACCGCCACACCCAGTCCCGGCAGCTTCACGCGCTCACACAGCGCCGCCACGTCCTCGTGCGCGCCCAGCGACGCGGTGAAGGCCTGGATGTCACACGCGGCCCGCACCGCCGCCTGCGCGCGCTCGCGTGACGTGCTCTTGAAGAAGGGCGGCCCGAAGAGGCCGATGACGCAGTCACCGACCATCTTGTCGAACACGCCGCCGTGCTCCCAGATGCAGCCCACGGCGCGCTGGCTCCACTCGTCCACGAAGCGGCCGATGTTGCGCGGGCTGTCGAAGCCCTGCTCGCAGATGCGGGTGAAGCCGTTGATATCCGCGAAGAGGATGCCCACTTCCTGGTCCTGCGCCCGCAGGTGCTGGGCATAGGCGGGGTCGTGCAACAACGCGTCGATGACGGCGTTGGGGAAGAACTGCGACAGGTGGATGCGCTCTCGGTTGTAGTCCTGGAGCCGCTGACTCAGCGTGGACGCCAGCACCCGGATGAGGTCCATGGCGTAGGAGGAGAAACCGCTGTCGTTCCACACGACAATCTTCCCCAGTGGGCCCTGCGCGGCGGCGCCGGAGATGAGCACGGCCTCGGTGGTGCGGCCGGAGAAGAGCTGCCGCAGCGTGGACTCTTCGCTCAGGAGCAGCCGGGGGCCGTGCTGGCGGATGGCCGCCTCCAACCCCGCATGGGGCTGCTCGCCGCTTTCGAACGTCAGGTGCCCGTTGCGATAGGTGCGGTAGTGCAGCACGTGCGGCTGCACTGCGTCCCGGTACAGCAGCAGGAAGCCTGGCAGGCGTATGCGCTGCGCCAGCGTCAGCACGGCCAGGTCCATGCCCGCTTCGAAGACGGGGTTGGCCAGATGGTTGTTGCACTGGAGGATGAGCTGGTGCTTCTCCGACGCGGTGTGCACCAGGCACAACACCGTGTCGAACTGCTCCGCCACGGTGTCCAGCACGCGCAGCAGGCGCGCGGAGGAATCCGGCGCGGTGGCGTCGCCCGCGAAGAGCAGACCGAACACGCCCACGCGCGTTCCCGCCACGTCCAGGGGCTGGCTGACCAGGGTGTCCGCCCCCAACCTGCGCACGCCCACGGCACCTTCCAGCAGCGCGCCGGGGTGACGGTCGCTCCAGTCCCCCTCGTTCCACGTCTGCTCCACCAGCTCCTCGTCGCGCGTGGTGATGGCCACGGCCTTGGCGCCAGTGAGCGAGAGCACCAACGGGAAGCAGCGCTTGAAGGCCTGCGTCAGCGTCTCACGCCCGCGCAGGCTGTCCTCCAAGGCGTCATCCACCGCGCGCTGGAGGGTGCGCAGCGCCTTGTACTCCTCCAGGGTGATGTCGGTCATCGGCTGCCCTTCTATCGCCGCCCGGGCGGTGCTGTCACAGGGCCGGCGTCTGTTGCTGGCCGCCGGACACCTGTCCGTCCGCCACGTCGATGAGCCAGTACCCCTCGTGTCCGGATTCGGTGGAGGAGCCCGCGCCGAAGACATGGGGCCGGTCGGCGGTGGCGGGATGGTGGTAGCGCCGGTGGATGTGGCCGTGCAGCACCGCGTAGCGCGGGCCCGGCAGCAGCTTCAGCAAGGCGTCCGCGTCCCGGAGGCCATGGTGCCAGCGGTCCGGTCGCCCATGGGGATTGAGCGGCGCGTGGTGCACCACCACCAGGATGGCGCGCCCCTCCAACCGGGCGTCCTTCAGCAGCGCGGCCAGGCCTCCGAGCTGGGCCTCGCCGATGACGCCGTAGGACAGGCCCGGCGTGCGCGGCACACGGGCGGACAGCAGTCCCACCACCGCGGCCTCGGTGCCCAGCAGCCGGACGAAGGGAAAGGCGCCCTCACGGCGGTACTCCGGCAGGTCGCTCTCCAGCAGGTGGCCGAAGTACTTCGCGAAGCGCCCGGTGCGGTAGCTCCCGGGCGTGAAGACGTCGTGATTGCCGGGGATGACGGTGCAGCGGCGGGGGTCCTCCGCCAGCGCGCCCAGGGACTGGCGGGCGCCGCTGAACTCAGCGTCCAGCGCGTACGCCGTCAGGTCGCCGGAGAGGATGAAGTGGTCCACCTGCGCGGCCTGCGCGTCCCGGGCGATGGCGGCCAGCGCCTGGGGCGCGCGCGCGTACCGCCGGGCGCGGCCTCCCACGGTGAGCTCCGCCAGGGCCATCCAGCGTCGCCAGCCCAACCGGTGCAGCGGAAGCGCGAAGTAGTCCTCAGTGATGTGGACGTCGGAGCAGTGGGCGATGCGCATCGAGGGGTTTTCCGCCAGTCACGGCGAACGTAGCACCCACCTCCGGGGGCGTCGACGAAGCAGGCCACGGGCACTGCGGCGGGCCCCCCGCGTCGGTTATGGTCCCCCGCGACGATGATTCGCTCCGCGTGCCCGCACGCCCTCCTTCCCCACGGACCTCGGGGGCGCCCATGAGCCAGGTCCGAGGCCGCTTCGCACCCAGCCCCACCGGGCGCATGCACCTGGGAAACATCCGCAGCGCGCTGCTCGGCTGGCTCCAGGCGAGGGCGGCCCACGGCCGCTTCCTCCTGCGCATCGAGGACCTGGACCGCGCGCGCTGCAAGCCGCAGTACGTCGACGACCTGCTGCGCGACATGGAATGGCTGGGACTGGACTGGGACGAGCAGCCCCTCTTCCAGAGCCAGCGGGACGGCCTCTACCGCGACGCCCAGGCCCGGTTGGAACAAGCAGGGCGCGTGTATCCCTGCTTCTGCACACGCGCGGAGATTGCACGGGCCGCCAGCGCGCCTCACGGACTCTCCGACGAAGGCCCCCGCTACCCGGGCACCTGCGCGCACCTCACCCGCGAACAGATTTCCGAGCGCGCCCGCACGCGCGCGCCCGCGTACCGTTTCCGCGCGAGCCCCGGCGAGGTCCGCTTCGTGGACGGCTTGCAGGGCCCGTATTCGCAAGACGTGGACGCGGTGGTGGGCGACTTCGTCGTGCGGCGCAACGATGGCGTGGCCAGCTACCAGCTCGCGGTGGTGGTGGACGATGCGGCCACGGACATCACCCACGTGCTGCGCGGGGACGACCTGCTCTCGTCCACGCCCCGGCAGCTCCAGCTCTACGCCGCGCTCAGCCTGCGCGCGCCCGAGTTCCTCCACGTCCCGCTGGTGCTGGGCGAAGACGGCAAGCGCCTGGCCAAGCGCGAGGGTGCCTTCGCGCTCGCGGAGCTGCGTGAGCGTGGCGTGGCTCCCGAGCGGGTGCTGGGCCTGCTCGCCTCATGGAGCGGATGGGGAGACGGGGGCCCCCTGACGCTCGCCGAGCTGGTGCACAGCTTCCGTGCCGAAAGACTGCCGCGCGCGCCCGTCGTCGCGGGCGAGGCCGCGCTCCGGGAAGCACTCGGCCTGGGGTGAGCCCGGGCTCCGCCCTCCTCCACGGCGAGACATCCGGGCGCGGCGGAATCGTGCCTCCGCTGCCCCATGGCCATGTTTGCCGTGAACACGAGCGCCTTCTTTCCGCTCGAGGCGCTCCCAGGAATCAGGAGGGGCAGCACCATGGCAGCCATCGTCGAGAACCAAGCGCCCGGCGTCATCCCCGCCGTGGCGGGCAACCCCTACAAGCTGAGCTGGGGCGCCATCTTCGGAGGCGCCTTCGTCGCCCTGGCTCTGTGGCTTCTGCTGAACTCGCTCGGACTGGCGCTCGGGCTGTCGGCGGTAGACCCCAACAACCCGGGCAGCGTCCGGGCCGCGGGCATCGGCACCGGCATCTGGAGCGCCATCGCGCCGCTCATCGCCCTCTTCTGCGGCGGCTTCGTCGCCGCGCGCTCCGCGGGCCGGCTGGACAAGGGCGGCGGTGCGCTGCACGGCGCGGTGATGTGGGGCCTGACGACGCTGGTGGGCACCGCCTTGCTGGGCATGATGCTGTCGTCCGTCATCGGCACCGCGCTGCGCGCGGGCGGCGCGGTGGTGGGGGCCACCGGCTCGGCGGTGGCGGGCGCGGCCTCGGGAGGCGGACAGGCCGCGCAGGCCTTCGGGTTGGATGCCAATGACGCGCTGGGGCCCATCAACCGGCGCCTCCAGGCGGAGGGCAAGCCGACCGTCACCGCCAACCAACTCCAGGCCGCCACGTCTGAAGTCCTCAGCACCGCCCTGCGCACCGGCAACCTCGACCAGGAGGTGCTCGTCACGTCCATCGCGGACAACACGCGCCTGTCGCGCCAGGACGCGCAGGAAATCGCGGGCCGGGTGAGCGACCAGTTCACCGTGTTCCGGGGCAAGGTCGGCCAGGTGGGTGAGCAGGTCCAGCAGGGCGCGCTGCAAGCGGCGGAGTCCACCAGCCGCGTCTTCTGGGGCATCTTCGCGTCACTGCTGCTGGGCCTCATCTCCGCGATGCTCGGCGCCACCGTGGGCGTGAGCCGCCGCCAGCGCATCGCCGCTGAAGGCGCCGTCATCACCACGCCGCCCACCCGCCC